>NZ_VMQS01000111.1 GCF_007625055.1 Halomonas sp. | reverse complement strand
AAACCGCCTGGCAGCTGCGCCAGGCCGACCCCAAGCATATTCGTCGCCATTTCAGTGTGGTACAGGAGCGCATCGTCTGGGAGCTGCGTGGCCAGCCTGCCATTACGCTGGATGACATGGCTCAGCCCAAACAGCAGATCATGGTGTCGCGCTCTTTTGGCCGGCTGACCAGTGACCCGCACGATGTGCGTGAGGCCCTGCGCCATCACACCGCCAGAGCCGGTGAAAAATTACGCCGGCAGGGCAGTGTGACCAGTGCCGTCATGGTATTTGTGCGCACCAACCCCTTTCGCAGTGATCTGCCTCAGTACCGCCACCGGGTGGTCGTGTCACTTTCAAGGCCCAGCGACGACACCCGGGACCTTGTCGCGGCCACCATGCAGGGGCTAGGGAATCTGTGGCGCAATGGTTACCACTATCACAAGGCCGGCGTGATGCTGCTGGATTTGTCTCCAAAAGCCCATCGCCAGCTGAGCCTGACGGAAACTCCTCAAACCGAAGCAGACGCCCGGCGCAGTGAACGTCTGATGGCCACGATGGACCAACTCAACCGTGAGCTGGGCAAGGGAACTGTACAGCTGGGCCTGCCACGCCAGAATAACGCCTGGACGCTACGCTCTGAGCATCGCACCCCCCGTTATACGACCTGCTGGAGGGAGCTGATCCGCGTCAAGGCGTAATTCAGAGTGCTTGAATTCAAAAGCCTCGTCTGGCCTATATCACTCTGAGGGGTATATATTCTTTAGAGGGAGTGCTTCTTTGGAAAATTCCTGGAAAGCGTTCGATAGCCATGCTGGTGTCTAAAGGCCCTAGCCTCGGGACGATGGAAGTTCCTGATCAGGACATTTTTCAACCTTTTAACGACTTCTCAATAGGTGATAAATGGCATTTCGATTTCAGCGACGTATCAAACTGGCACCGGGCGTTCGGCTTAACCTCAGTAAACGGGGGCTGGGGTTGTCAGTGGGGCCGCGAGGTGCCAGTCTCAGCATCGGGCCAAGCGGCGCTCACGCCCATGCCGGTCTTCCGGGAACAGGGCTCGCCTACCGGACAAAACTGAACAGGAAAACATCCCAAGGTTCTTCAACCCATGAGGCGTCTCCCGCTTCCAGCACTGAGAACGTCGAATCACGCCTGGCTGAAGCGGAGAAGGTCAACTTCCAGCTGGTGGTCGATGAGTCAGGAGACGTCGATTACCAATGGCCGGATGGCCAGTCACTTTCAGATGAGGAGGCCCGGGCCGTCAGGCGCGAGGGCGAAGAGACAATACGCGAGCATCTTCAGGCTATCTGTGATCAGCGCAATGAGGCTATCGATGTGCTGGGCCATCTGCATTGGAGTACGCCTTGTCCGAAGACGCCTGGGTATACTCCGCAACCCTTTGAAGAAAAAGCGCCTCAAGCACCTGCACCGCTGAAAATGAAATGGTGGCAACGCCTGTTGCCGGCCACATCCTCACGTCTGGAAGCAGAGCATGCGCAGCGTCAGCGGGCCTTTGACAGTGCCTACCGCCAGTGGGAGAAACGTAAGGCAGACTTTGATGCCGCTGAGTTTGCTCGGCAAAAACGCGAGCAAGAGGACGTTTATGCCGATATGAATGCCATGCAGCAGGCATTGCAAGAGCGGCTGGAAGACATTGAATGGCCGAGAGAGACCCTGATCGACTTTGACCTGGGCCGTGATGAAAGCACGATTGCGGTGGATATCGATCTGCCCAATGAAGACGAGATGCCGGAGCACTACTGGCAGATGCCCGCCAAGGCCTTGAAGCTTACTCCCAGGAAACTCAGTGCTACCCGTCAACGCAAGCTTTACCGTGATCTTGTGCATGGCATAGCGTTTCGAGTGATCGGAGCCGTGTTTGCGCGTCTGCCCAACGTTGAAGAGGCCCGCGTTTCCGGGTACCGGCAGGTCATTGACGCGGCAACCGGGGGTGAACACGACCAATACCTGTTCAGCATCAAGGTCAGCCGAGCGCAATGGCAGCGTATCCACTTTGATCGGCTGGAGCAGGTTGATCCTGTGACCGCTGTGGAAGGCTTCAGCCTGCGTCGCAATATGACCAAGACCGGTATTTTCCGGGATATTGATCCGTTCAGTTTGGATTAACCGTCATTGGGGTGCTTTATTCTGGCCAATGCCAGGCTTCCTGCGTAAAATCCTGATCAGCCGGACCGGAACCCGGCAGCCAGCCACGCTGGCGTCTCGCTTTGTACAAATTCTCCGACAATGAGCACCCCTGATGTCACAACCTTCCCAACACCAACCCGCTGTGGTGGTGTATTCCGGCGGCATGGATTCCTTTACCCTGCTGCATCGCGCCCGTCACCAGCATACTGATGTACATGCGCTTTCCTTTGATTACGGCCAACGTCATTCCCGTGAACTGGCCATGGCCCGCCAGGTCTGCCAGGCCCTTGGCATTTCCCACCAGGTGGTCGATATTCGCGCTATTCACGGCCTGATTGATAACTCGGCGCTGACCGATCCCCGCCAGGCCATTCCCAGTGGCCGCTACGCTGC
>NZ_VMQS01000055.1:4654-16364 GCF_007625055.1 Halomonas sp. | reverse complement strand
GGCTGGCCTGTTCGAGATCCGACAGCGCATCCCGCATGGCAGATGCCATACTTGAGGCGCTGCGGGGAGTATAATTAAAGCCTTCAAGTCCCTCATCCCGGCTGACATCGACGAAGTCGCCGATTTTTGGAAAAACCGGAACGGCGCCGTAAGAGGCTGTCTGATGAAGGACGCCGGAACTGCCGGTCGTGGACTCATAGTCAAATACGCTAAGCTGAGCGGTCGAGAAGAAACGGGCAATGTCTTCTTCGGCCACGTAGCCATGAAAGTGTATATCAGGTTCTTCCCGGCAAGCGTTTTCGGTTTCTGCCATGTAGCCTTCGGCATTAGGGTGATCAGTACCGCCAATTATCAATTCGTAGTCGGCCATTTCCGGTGTTTTCTTCAGGGTTTTGAAAGCTTCGATCAGGGTTTCCAGGCGCTTGTAGGTGCCAAATTTACCCATGGTGACAATTCGCTTTGGTCTGCTTTCCAGTGGTGCAGGAGCGGGCTGGTCGGTGTCAAATGTACCGTGAGGAATATGGGAGATGTCGCGCCGAGGATAAGTGTCTGTCAGGTGTTTGTGGTAGCTAGACAAGGTGACAGTCAGATAACTGGCTCGAACCAGGGCAGCTGTAATGGCAGCACCGCCGGCACGCACGACTGTCTGGCGTAACGGTCGTCCCTTGAGCAAGGTATTCTCAAGCTCGACTCCGGCAATTATGTTATGCGCGATAACGCCCGTTGGGACGCCACCCAGGCGAGCGGTCATTGGCGTCAGCAGGCCAAGCGCCGCGGTGATTTCCCTGTCACCGAAGCTGGTGGTATGCAGGTTGAAAATGGCGCCGTCCGGGCGTATCTGGCGCAGGCGTCGCACAAGTCGTGGCAAGGTGGTTAGGCCATTGAATGTCCAGATTCGCTCAACACTGACCTTGGGGTCCAGCTCAATTTCCTCTTGGGGCGTTTCCAGCTGATCAGCGAGTACCACGACTTCCTTGACGTCATCGTGCTTGGCCAGGTGACGGGCGAGATGATAGCCGTATTCATTCAGGCTCTGGCGTCCTGGTGGGAAGGCCGATATCAGGGCGAGGCGCAGTTGTTGTGACATGCTGAGCTCCTTCTAGAAAATCTGTGAGTGCCTGGCGTACAAATTCCGCCGCAGGCTTGGGTTGTCCATCCAGACCATAGAGGCCAAAGTGGGCTTGTAGTTGACGGATCCAAAAAGACTGCCCGACCGCGAGTGGATCAGGGGCAGGAAAATCATGCAGGGTCCACAGGAAGATGCCATCCGAGCTATCGAGCGCCTCGATTCTGGCGCTAAGCTTGCGCGCCTGGGCAACCTCGGAGCTTGGCCATCTTGCCAAAGCCGTAAACGACGTCTCGCCAATCTCTGTAATCATCACCGGCTTGTCCGCTGAACGGGCGAGAATGTCATCCAGCCTTTGTGCGCTCAGCGAAGGATCGGCGTAATCGTGATAGGTCAAAACGTCAAGAATGTTGCTCAGCGTTAGGGCATCCCGGTGACTTGCCCAGCCAATAGTGACTGGAACGTCAGGGGCCAGGTTCTTGAAGGTCATCGTCATGCTGCGAAGCCATGCCTCAACCCTGGCCCTGCCGTGATGCTGGAAGTCGAGGTCCGGTTCGTTCTTGAGATCCACGTAGGACACAGCTGGATGGTCGGCGAGTAGCGGCGCGAGTCTTGACAGCTTGTGATGATCATTCGACCAGCCCGCCAGATCATAGTCCTGTTTCAGATCAAACAGGGTAGGGATTACCTTGAGTCCCTTGGCGTGGGCGGCATCAAGCAGATGTTCAAGCTTGGCAAACTGGTGCTCGGCAACGGTAGGGTTTCTTTTTTTGCGGGCGTCGCTGCTGGCGGCAGTCTTGATAGGTGAGTCATATTTGAGCGAATCAAAATGGAAGGGTGTCTCCGCAAGCGCTGCATTACTGAGCTCATTGTCATTGAGCCCAAAGTCATGGGGCAGAAAAATACGTATGGTATTGGCGTCCAGGTCGGCAATCAGGTTGAAATCCTGCTCGATGATGTTTCTTTCATAGCTGGGCCAGAAGTCGCGCCAGGGAGTTTTGGCTGGGTAGTAGTTGATACCCGCCATGGCTCCGATAGCGTTTGTATCCGGTGATGGTGGCAAGCGGATTGGCTCTGCGTCGATACGTTCATGAGAGAGAATCTCCCAGCGGGAGGTTTTTTCAACCAGGGTGGTCAGTGCAGTTTCGCGGGTGAGCCGAAAGAGTCCCAGGCTTCCGTCATCATTGATGGAGTAGCGTGCCACCTGCATCTCAACCATGAGCTGCATAAGGGTGCCATCCAGGTGGTGAAAAACGGGCTCAGCACTGACGGCCAGCACCGCCATTCGTGTGTCGGAAGCATGGGCCATCTCAGCGCTCTGGACAGCCCGGTTCAGAGCGGTGTCGGTGAAATAATCCGCCAATACGGCCGTCTGGCCAATATGCTGGGCTGCAGCATGGGCATTCCAGGCCTCTGTAATGGCTGTTCCGACAGTTTCCCGATCAGCTTCAGTCACTACCCGCGCCAAGGAGTCTTTTGAGGGTTGCCAACGCACCATATCAATCTTTAGTGAAGGCACCGCTAATGCATCAGCAATATAGTCGTATTCAATCTGGCGTTGCTTGACGTCTGTGTAGGCGGATGAAGCAACTACCATTGCACTCACCAGAAGCGCCACCGATATTCCCCATACTGTTATAAGCCCGAGTTTTTTCATTGGATCTCACCTGTAGCCTGTCGTTGATCGGTCAGATCGAGCCGGGATTCATAGTGGGTCGATGCAGTAGTCAGGGTCACCTCTGCAGGGAGTTTGTCAGGTTTTGCTGTTATCAGCGTTCTGAAATACCCCTTCTCAAGCCAGCCACTGGCTTCTTTCTGACTGCCATCGGCGAATGTCAACAACAGCGATACCGGGCTGCCATCGTTGAGTAGAAAACCGGCGTCTGTCATGAAAGGGCCAACATGTATCTCCATCGCCTCTATGGCAGGCAGGTATGTCCAGCCAAGTTCAGGCACCTGACGAATCATGAGAGGGCGATAGTCAAGTTCACTGGAAGCCGATCGAGTTGACCCCAGCGAAAGCGTGGCTTTCAGGCCGTCTGGCAGACCTCTGGCGATCAGTTCATGCGCGGCTATTGATTGGCTGGTTAGCGCGTTCAGGCGCGATACGCTGCCAGTGTCATGATCTATCGTCAGTGCAACGGCAATCCCTTCCTCAACCGGGTTGCCGTACGCATCCTGAATAGGACGCGTCGTCAAGGTTGTCGCTGTCTCCTGCTCGATCGGGGACGCCTGGGGAGCTAATTCAAGTTCAATACTGTCAAGATCAGTCACCACCTTGTAACTGGCATGAGCCGCCTGTCGGTTAGCCACACTGATCCCCGCGCGGTAAGTGCCTGTTCGGGTGGGTGGGGTGAATATCCGGTCCGATACTCCCCTTTGGGAAGTGGTTTCCACCGCTTCGTCAAAGCCAGGGTCTATGCGGGTAATTGTTCCGTCCGGTATCAGATTGCCCCAACGGTCCAGCCCGATGACGCTGGCATGGACATTCTCGACACCGGCGCGTGCGCTCTTGGGTCCAACGAACACGAGAAGCGTTTCTGGTTCTGGTTCGGCAGGCTGGTTGTAATGGTCCGATTCCGGGGTCTGCCCAGCCAAGGTATCAAGACGACCTTCATTAAACACACTGACGTGGCCGGACCAGTTTGATCGGTAGCTGGCAGCGTAATTGTCATATGGCACCAGACCGAATGCATCGCTTATATAGTGTGGAGAGCCAGCATTGCTTGCTGCCCGAACGTCCATGGGCAGCAAGGCTAATGTGAGGACAGTGACGGTAAGTGGGAGCGTCTTTCGCATAGGGCATACCTGTCAGAATAGGGGAGCATAGGTCATGGCAGACAAATGCAGCGTTACTGCATCAAAACCAGCGATACCTTCCAGGGGTATGCGCGCACCATCTTGTTGGGCCTCCATGCCCGAGGTGTCGGCATAACGTCCATTGATGATGCTCGGAGCGATGTCGATATCGGCGATGATGTCGATTTCGTCAGCGTGCGGGAGGGTGATTTCAAATGGCGCACTTTGCCCCGGGTAAAGGTTGGATTCAAGGAAGCCAGCATCCATCCAAAGCGGCAAGCCATTGGCGTCGTAAAGCAGAAATCCCACCCTTACGATACTGGCAACGTCGGTGCCGGTATTCACCACAAGTCCTGATGCTTCAAGCCGGTTATCTGCCTCACTGAACGCCAGCCCGTTGATGGAAATACTACGGTATAGATTTACGGGCTCCGCCTGCGAACGGACTTCAATGCTGGCATCATCCGGTGCTTCATCGAACTCTGGCGGCAAGAAGAATTCAGGGTCAAAGCTTCCACTGGCCTCGGCGTCGGTCAAGGACAGAACACCGTCAAATTCAACTCTGAAGCCCGCCGTCTCCGAAGGTAACAATCGTTGACCACCCCATATGCCGGCGCTCTGGCTGGAAAGCACGGAATCTCCTGCCATGATATTGGCGAGCACGCTGATGGCAGCCGGGTCATTATCGCGGTTGGTGATACGGCCAATGACTGAAAAGCGGTCTGAATGCTTCACCAGCCGACCTGACTCAAGGGTAATGTTTGGCCGATCAAGACGGTCGTCGTGTTGCTCCATGTCGTAACGTGGCTGGCGGCGTCCGGGCCGGTTCCATTCAACGCCGGCCTGACGCTGCAGGCGTGCCGGCGTCTGGGTTGCCTGAAGCGTTGGAGGGACAACTTTCCAGTGGTCGTCATGTTTTATGGTGCGTATATCCAGGGTACGGCTAATTCGCTCAAGGCTGGTGATGTAGGTAAGCGTAACGCTGAAATCGATAATAGAATCCGTTCGCGCCTGCTCTTCAATGTCAACAGATTCAAGCTTGCCATAGGAATTCAAAAGGCCCCCTTGCCACTTGAGACCAAACAGATAAGCTTCGAACGGTGGCCGTATTTCCGCGGCCAGGAGGTCATAGGCATCGTGAAAACGTCTTAGGTCGAGGTGTTTGAAATACGTCTCGACAACATCTGCTGGAGGGGCAGGTGTCTGGGAAAACCGGGCAATTACGATGCCCCCAGCGGCTGCGCCAAACAGGATAAGGATGGCCAGTGCCTGAACCCCGCGCCGAATATGGCCGGGGTACCTGAAACCCTGAGTGGATGAAACGGCCGGTGCGATCGGCAAGCGGCGGTCGCAAAGGTGGCTGTGCACAAGATTGACGACCAGGCAGATCAGGGCCAGCCCAAGTGCCAAGGGAGGAAGTACTCCCCACATCACTGAGTGAAGCACAGGTATATGCTGGCGCGGCTGATGCAAGGGCAAGGGTTCTATATTGGGTTTTTCCCATACCACCAGACCGTTTCTGAGTCGCGTCACCTGGTTCCATCCGCTGAAGTGGAGCAGTGGGTCGTAAAACTCATCATTGGAAAAGACATACTTGAGATGGTATTGGTCGGCGTTGACCAGGAACTGCTTTAAAGACCCAAGCCCTGGCACCCCCAGATATTTGGCGTTTTCCAGACGTTCAACCGAAAAACGCGTCATATCCGGTAATCGTCTAGCTGAGTGATAGTTGCCGTCTACTGATTGCGCCGTCGTCCTGGATGAAATATAGGCAAACTGATCGCCAAGGCCCAACGTCAGGTACCGCCAGCGATAATGCTTGTCCTCTTCAAGAAAAGTCACCATGGGGTCCGGATCCACCGTATTTGGCTGGGTAGGCTGAAAGGTGGGCATGATGGCAATAAGGGTGGCAAGTCCTGCCATACTGGCAAAAAATCCGCCAATAAACATCCGATAAACCGGTGCGCTTAACGCGATGCGCATTTGCTGACGCGACCGTCCATGCAGCAGACCCTCGATCAACAGGCCGGCAAAAGGCAGAATCAGGATTGACCCCCAGAAGGTGAAACGGTCCAGCGTCAGGATGTCGAAGGCGCCCCTTAAAATCAGCCGTGGAATGGGCGTGGTGCCACCGGTTCCCAAAAGTAGACACAATGCAAGACTGATAGCCAACGGCCACAAGGCGGTGGTCGCCCCTTTGTAAAAGGCGTAAGGCAGTATCAGTAACGACATTCCCCAAGGTATCAGAAAAAACACAATGCCCAGATCAGGTCGCTCTATAAAGCTTTCCCGACTGCCATGCGGGATGGGTACCTGGGTGATAGGGTCGGTGATTGACCAGTACCAGTAAGGATAAATCGTTACCGCCACTGCCAGTATCATCAATATGGCAAGTAAAGCACCACGCTGAATGGGCACTCGATATCGAAGGATGGCTTTCAGCCATCCCTGTGCAGAGGAAGCTGGATGATGCTGACCATAGACTCGCAGTGAATGCAAGGCGATTGGCAGCACAAAAAGAACGCCGCCAAAAATAGTGGTGACATGATGCGCGGCGGTAGTAGCAGCAGAAAAAATGACCGCAGCCATAAGAGCGCTCGGTTTGCCGGTAACCATCCAGCGATGAAAGTAGGGCAGGCCGTTGAGGAAGATGCCCAATGAGAAAATGGTCGGCAATTGACCAAAGAGGTGCAGCGTTTCTGAAATCGATGAGGCCAGTACCAGCATCAGAGCGGCATAACCCGAGGCGCGGGAAGAAACCCATATCAGGGCAAATCGGAAAACGCCTACTGTCAGCAATAACAGGCCAGTCAACTGGACAATCACGAACGCGGACCGCAGCGGCATGATATGTTGCAAGGCAGCAATCATCATGTGCGTGCCGGGCGGATAGGACGTGGTGACGAAGCCTGTGTACCAGCGAGGCTCCCAGGGGTCAAACCAGCTTCGATGATAATGATCGCCAAAGAACATATGGATGAAAGCATCATATGTATTAGCGTGAGTAAACGGCAGCAAGCCTCCATGGAACATGACGGCAATGGCCATCGCTAGCAGTAATATCCGCAAGCCGTCACTATCAGTTTCACTTGACCGGAATTGTCCTTGCCAGACCTTCAGCGCCGTGTTGGAGAGAGCTCTTGCCATATCTGCAGAAATGTTGCCGAAGGTAGTGGTGGGCCAATCTCATAAGCCGATTGTGCATGAATTTATAACAGCTAATAATTTATTAGATAATCCCTGCTTGTCCTCGCAAGGTCAATCAGGAAAAAGAGATTCCTTCCAGATGGACGGCAAATATCGCTCATCCCCCATTCACGGCAAGCTGCTAGCTATTACGATATTCTAAAAAATAACTTTAACATTGTTTTTATATGCCACAGGATTATATGCGATCTGTTGCCGTTGTTAATTTGTTATTGATCTCCCACACGCTATGCCTTGAGAGATATGGAGGAAAGATGTCCCGTACTGTTATCAGCCTGGCCGTTCTGTTTGGTTTTGCCACCCAGGCCCATGCCCTTGAGATGACACCACTGGTGGATGCCAGCTGGCTGGATCAGCATCTGGAATCTGACAACCTGGTGGTGCTGGATGTGCGCTCATCCATCGATGATGGCGGAGATGCCAGAAGCTTCAGCGAAGCGCGTATTCCTGGCAGCCGCTATTCCAGCTACACCGATGCAGGCTGGCGAGAAACCCGCGATGAGGTCCCCGGCGTCATGCCTTCTGTGGATGAGCTGGAAAGCCTGATTGGCGGTCTTGGTATTGATAATGATAGCCAGGTGGTGATTGTCGCTGCCGGTACCGGGGCAACCGATTTTGGCAGCGCAGCACGGGTTTACTGGACTTTCAAGGTGTTGGGCCATGACAACGTCGCGATACTCGACGGCGGTTTTGCTGGCTGGCAGCAGCAGGGGTTCGAAATTGACAATGGTCGGGTGTCGACGCCTGAGGAAGTAGACTTCAGCGCTTCCCTGCAGGACGCCCTGCTGGCGAGCAGTGACGATGCTGCTGCAGCGATTGACTCCCCGACCCAACTGGTGGATGCGCGCCCGGCAGACTTTTTTACTGCTGACACCCAGTCACCCGCCACCCTGGCGGCCGGTACCATTCCAACCTCGGTGAATCTTGAACACCAGAAATACATCCGCAAGCGTGATGGCGCTTTCTACCTGGATGAAGCGCCGCTGATGACACGCATCAATGAACTGGGGTTGAACGCAGAAACGCCCACCATTGCCTTCTGCAATACCGGCCATTGGGCTGCCATTGGCTGGTTCATGCTGCAGGAAGTCGCTGGATTTGATAATACGTCCATGTACGATGGTTCCATGGCCGAGTGGACACGTCAAAACACGCTGCCCCTTCAGATAGCGGGTGGCGATACCACCACAGTGGGCGAGCAGGTGAACTGAGGCTGGCCCGTTAGTAAAAAGTTAGTAAAAAAACGCCTGATGGACATTCCATCAGGCGTTTTTGGTTCGCGGGTGTTTAAGGCCCGGTGCTAGCGGCTGACCTGTTCTACCAGGGCATCGGCAAAGGTATCCGTGGTGCCGGTGCCGCCCATATCCGGGGTGACCATGTCACGTCGGGTTTCCAGCACGCTGCGGATGCCCTGACGAATGGCAGTGCCTTTCTCGACCATACCCAGATGATCAAGCATCTGCGCTGCTGCCAGCAACAGGGCACAAGGGTTAGCGAGTTTCTGGCCGGCGATATCCGGCGCTGAGCCATGTACTGCTTCAAAAATAGCCGCGCTTTCACCGATGTTGGCACCCGGTGCCAGGCCAAGGCCGCCGACCAGACCCGCACACAGATCTGACAGGATATCGCCGAACAGGTTGGTAGTGACTACCACATCAAACTGGTGTGGGTTCATCACCAGCTGCATGCAGGCGTTATCGACAATCATTTCCTGGAATTCGATCTCGGGATATTCCTTGGCGATTTCCCGAGCGACATCCAGGAACAGGCCGGAACTGGTCTTGATGATGTTGGCCTTATGCACGGCGGTGACTTTCTTACGGCCATTATTTTTGGCCAGCTCAAAAGCATAGCGCACAATACGCTCCGAGCCCTTGCGGGTGACCTTGATTACTGAGATGCCGGTATTGCCGTCATCAATAAATTCCTGGCCATCAGACAGGTAGGCGCCTTCGGTATTCTCGCGCACCGTGATCATGTCAATATCATCATAGCGCGAGCGAGTGCCAGGGAAGCTGACGGCCGGACGTACATTGGCGTAGAGATCGAAGTGGCGACGCATCTGCACGTTGATCGACGAAAACCCCTTGCCGATTGGCGTGGTCAGCGGGCCTTTCAGGGCAATGCCAAAACGCTCTATGGTGTCCAGTGACTCCTTGGGAATCAGGCTGCCGTGATTTTCCAGCGCGCCCAGGCCGGCATCAATAAAGTGGTAGTCCAGACCGCAGTCCAGCGCATCGAGAACGCGCAGAGTTGCCTCCATGATCTCCGGGCCGATGCCGTCGCCCTTGATGACTGCAATAGACTGGCTCATTTCATTCTCCTGTTAATAACGACGAGTAATAACGACGAGTAATAACGGCGAGCGACAGCTATGCGAACTCGATGGAATGAAACGCGAATAGATGTTTTCGCCGTGAATTGACGGTGCCGTGGATAGCCGCAGCAATGGTACGCCAAAGTGAGACAGAACGTCATCCTGCAAAAGCCGTAGGCACAGGGTTGGAAAGCCACCAGTAGTTATTCAAAAGTTATACATTGTGTCATGGGCGTTGAACCTGATAGCGTGAAACAGTGTCACAGGTTTATTCGCTACGCGATTTGCTGATGGTTATTCGGGAGGCAAGCATGCCGACACTTCCTGTACGTCCATACCGAACAATGGGCTTTTTTTTCTGTATATTGCTAGGGTGTCTGATGGTGGGGTGGCAGGCGCTTGCCCAGACAGATCAATCTCAGGCCAATCAGAAAAGCGCCCTGGTGATGACCATTGATGGTTCTATTGGCCCCGCTACCAAGGACTACCTGGAACGTGGCCTGCGTCAGGCAAATGATGAGAACCATGCAGCGGTGATTGTTCAGCTGGACACGCCTGGTGGGCTGGTGGAAACGACACGGGACATGATCAGCGAGATGCTCAATGCGGATATACCCGTGATGATGTATGTCTCACCCAGCGGCGCCCGGGCGGCCAGTGCAGGTACCTATCTGCTTTACGGCAGCCATGTGGCAGCCATGGCCCCGGCCACCCATCTGGGGTCAGCCACCCCGGTGCAGATGGGCGGTGGCGGTTTGCCGGGCATGGATCCTGAAGATGAGCAACCTTCTGACTCCGATGCCAATGAGGAATCCACTGGTGATGATGCTTCTCAGGATGAAGCGACGTCTGACGACGAGGCGGGCGGCGAAGACGGCACTCGCCGTGGTGAAAATGCCATGGAACGCAAGGTGCTGGAAGATGCGGTGAGCTTTATCCGAGGCCTTGCTGAGCGCCATGACCGCAATGCCGACTGGGCGGAAGAGGCCGTACGCGAAGCGGTCAACCTGACTGCGCCTGAAGCACTGGAAAAGAATGTCATCGACGTGGTGGCCTCGGATATTGACGACCTGCTGATGCAGATTGACGGACGCAGTGTGGTCATGGAAAGTGGTGAACAGGTGTTGGAAACCGCTGACCTTCAAATCGAACGTTTTGATCCTGATTGGCGAACCCAGCTACTGTCAGTGATTACCAATCCCAACGTGGCCTACTTCCTGATGCTGATCGGGTTCTACGGCATTATTTTCGAGTTATCCAGTCCTGGTAGCCTCTTCCCCGGGACCATTGGCGTGATCTCCCTGCTGTTGGCCCTGTTTGCCTTTCAGGTCCTGCCGATCAACTACGCAGGCCTGGCGCTGATTCTGGTGGGCATCGGCCTGATGGTAGGCGAAGCGTTAGTACCCAGCTTTGGCGTACTCGGCGTGGGCGGTATCGCCGCTTTTGTGTTTGGCTCGGTAATGCTGATGGACGCTGAATACCTGGCGGTGTCACTGCCCCTGATAGGCGGTGTTGCTGCCCTGGCGGCTGGTTTCATGCTGTGGACGATGCTTAATCTGATGCGGCTGCGTCGCAAGCCGGCGTTGGGTGGTGAAGAAGAAATGCTGGATGCAGAAGCGGTGGCGCTTGAAGACTTTGAACACAAAGGCCACGTGCGTCTGCATGGTGAGCGTTGGAATGCGGTCACCGAGGCGCCTGTGGTGAAAGGGCAGCGATTGAAGGTCATTCGCTTTGAAGGATTGACCGTGCAGGTATCGCCAGCGCCATTACCTGAAAAGTGATGCACTGAGCCAGGTTTCCACTGATAGAAAATGCAAAACACAGACGAGGTGTCCGATGATTCTTTCCTATCTTGTTCCTGTTGTGCTGCTGGTGCTGCTGCTGGCAGCATCCATTCGCATTCTGCCGGAGTATAAACGCGGGGTCGTCTTCTTTCTGGGGCGCTATCAGAAGGTCAAGGGGCCGGGTCTGATCATCATTATTCCCGGTATCCAGAAAATGGAAGTGGTCGATCTGCGTGTGATCACCATGGACGTCCCCGAGCAGGATGTAATTTCCCAGGATAACGTCACGGTAAAGGTCAATGCCGTGCTCTACTTCCGGGTGGTTGATCCGGAAAAAGCCATCATTCAGGTGGAGAATTTCACCCAGGCAACCAGCCAGCTGGCGCAGACCACGCTACGTTCGGTACTGGGTAAGCATGACCTGGATGAAATGCTGTCCGAGCGCGATAAGCTTAACGATGATATCCAGGAAATCATTGATTCCCAGACCGAGGAATGGGGCATCAAGGTGGCCAACGTCGAGATCAAGCACGTTGA
>NZ_VMQS01000055.1:3465-4554 GCF_007625055.1 Halomonas sp. | reverse complement strand
CCCGAGGCATCCCAGCCTGATAGCGGCAGTCAATGACCGCCGAGCAGAGTCTGTCGCGCCGCCAGCAAGGCCTTTTGATGACCGCTGGCGGCGCCCTGATCATTTCCCCTGATGCGCTACTGATCAAGCTGATCAATCTGCCAGACAGCGATATCCTGCTGTGGCGCGGATTACTGACGGCGCTGGGTTTTGCCATGATTGTCGCGCTGCGCCAGGGGCGTGGTTTTTTTGATGCGTACTACCGCTGCGGCGTTGTAGGGATAGGTGTGGCGGTGCTGTTCAGCCTGTCAACCTTTGGCTTTGTGCTGGGCAACCAGTACACCAAGGGTGGCAATGTGCTGATGATATTGGCCGGTGCGCCCTTGATTGCTGCCGCGCTATCGCGCGTCTTTCTGCATGAACGCCTGCCGCTGCGCACCTGGGTTGCGATTGGCTTATGTCTGATGGGCACCTCCCTGATTGTGCTGGATGATGCTGGCGCAGGCTCCTGGAAAGGTAATGCCTTTGCCTTGCTGGCTGCCATCAGCCTGGCGGCCAATTTCACCCTGTGCCGAGCACGGTCCGGGGTGGATATGAGCCCCATGCTGACTCTGGCTGGCCTGATCGTTGCCCTGGTGGCTTTTGTGGCCAGTGGTGTTGGAGCGGGGCTTTCGGCTGTGCCCGCCATGAGTGTTGTCTGGCTGGTGGTGCTGTGCCTGATGCTGTTACCGCTCGGGTTCACCCTGATCCAGCGCGGGCCCTTGTATTTGCCTGCCGCTGACGTCGGGCTCTTGATGCTCTCTGAAGTGGTAGTGGGTACGGTCTGGGTGTGGCTGATTCTCAACGAACGTCCGGCGCCCGTGGCCCTGGTGGGCGGTGCTATTGTGATCGGCACCCTGGTGGCCAAGGGGTTGATCGACCGCCGAATCGAGATGCGACAGCGCAGCAGGATGCAGTAACGGCTATTTGCTGCTAGTATCATTCGCCTTTCGTTGACGCTGTGGGCAACCCTTGCCCAGCGTTGGCTTCATACGGCACAAATGGCATCCATGATGGCACCCGCTTTTCGCGATACTGTTTTTTTCAAGACAGCGCTTTCAGGGTTGATGA
>NZ_VMQS01000055.1:0-3365 GCF_007625055.1 Halomonas sp. | reverse complement strand
GCACCCGCTTTTCGCGATACTGTTTTTTTCAAGACAGCGCTTTCAGGGTTGATGAACCCACCCTAGCGTTTTCCTTCCTTTGCAAGCAATGCCTGCCTGGCCTTCACTGCGCTGTCACGGCGGTATGTCATGCTTGCGCCAAAAAACTGGCTTCTGCCCGAACGTCTGGCATTCGCCCAATCCGTTGGCACGTCTTCATCCTGTGTGCTTTTTGCTAAGCCGTTTAACGTGGCCTTGATACGTCTTTGCCAAGGCAGTGTCATCGGTCGACTTCATCACCGTTCGATAACCCTGGACCCCCTGATGTACGAAAAATTCAAACTTTCCTGGCTCTCCAACCTCAAGGGCGACACGCTTTCTGGTCTTGTGGTCGCACTGGCGCTGATTCCCGAAGCGATTGCCTTCTCGATTATTGCCGGCGTTGACCCCAAGGTCGGCCTTTATGCCTCCTTTGCCATCTGTGTGATTATCGCCTTCACGGGTGGCCGCTCTGGCATGGTCTCCGCCGCCACCGGTGCCATGGCGTTGTTGATGATCACCCTGGTCAAGGAGCACGGGCTTGAATACCTGCTGGCGGCCACTTTGCTGACGGGGGTGCTGCAGATTATCGCTGGCTACCTGCGTCTGGCGGATCTGATGCGTTTTGTGTCGCGTTCGGTGGTCACCGGTTTTGTCAACGCCCTGGCGATACTGATCTTTATGGCCCAACTGCCGGAGCTGACCGGCGTCACCTGGCATGTCTATGCCATGACGCTGGCTGGCCTGGCGATTATTTACGGTTTTCCCTATCTGCCGGTAGTAGGCAGGGCGATTCCTTCCCCCCTGGTGTGCATCGTTGTGTTGACCGCGGTTTATATGCTCACCGGCATGGAAATCCGCAGCGTGGGTGATATGGGCGATCTGCCCGATACGTTACCGGTATTTCTGTGGCCAGACGTGCCGCTGAACCTTGAAACCCTGATGATCATCCTGCCCTATTCGGTCATGCTGGCCGTGGTGGGGCTGCTGGAGTCAATGATGACAGCCACCATCGTCGATGACCTGACCGATACCAAAAGCGACAAAAACCGCGAGTGTAAAGGCCAGGGGATTGCCAATATCGGTTCCGGCCTGATCGGCGGTATGGCCGGTTGCGCGATGATTGGCCAGTCGGTGATCAATATCAAATCCGGCGGTCGTCGGCGTACATCCACCCTGATTGCCGGCATTGCCCTGCTGCTGATGGTGGTGTTCCTGGCAGACTGGGTCTCGCAGATCCCTATGGCCGCCCTGGTGGCGGTGATGATCATGGTCTCCATCGGTACTTTCAGCTGGGAATCCATCCGTGATCTGAAAAAGCATCCAATGAGCACCAACCTGGTCATGCTGGCGACCGTTGCCGTTACCGTAGGGACGCATAATCTGGCGATCGGTGTTTTTGTCGGCGTGTTACTGGCGGCAATGAACTTTGCCAACAAGGTCGGTAATATTCTGTACATTGGTTCAAAAGAAATTCAGCCGGGCGTTGAGCGCGAATACGAGATCGTCGGCCAGGTATTCTTTGCCTCCTCTGAAACCTTTACCGCCGCCTTTGATTTCAAAGAAAGTCTCGACAAAGTCACGATCAACCTGACCCGCGCCCACTTCTGGGATATTACCGCCGTGCAGGCGCTGGACAGGGTGGTGATCAAGTTCCGCCGCGAAGGTACCGAGGTCGAGATGATTGGCCTGAACGAAGCCAGTGCCACCATCGTTGACCGCTACGCGGTGCACGATGATCCTGAAGCCGTCGAAAAACTGATGGGTGGCCACTAAGCCACCCTACAGCCAAGGAGTGTGAGATGTCAGATCATGTAATGGCCGCCATTGACGGTTCCAGTTTTTCAGAAAACGTCTGTGATTACGCCGCCTGGGCCAGCCTGGCGCTGGAGGCGCCACTTTCGTTTGTACATGTGGTGGATAACCACTCGGACGTGCCGGATGAAGCGAATCTTTCCGGTAACCTGCGCTTTGGTGCCCGTGAACGCCTGATGAAAGAGCTTTCCGACCTTGACGAAAAGCGTGCCAAGGTCAACCGAGAGCAGGGCAAGCTGATGCTGGATGCCGCCCGGGAGCGGGCGATTGCCAATGGGGTCAGCGACCCGCATACCCGCCAGCGCAACGGCACTTTGGTGGAAACCCTGGTTGAACTGGAAAAGGATGTGCGCTTGCTGGTAATGGGCAAGCGCGGTGAACAGGCGGACCAGGCCACAGGGCACCTGGGATCCAACCTGGAACGTGTGGTGCGTGAAATGCACCGCCCCATCCTGATGGTGCCGAGTGCCAAGTTCAAAACGCCAGAAAGCGTGATGATGGCCTTTGATGGCAGCAAGACCGCCCGCAAGGGCGTCGAGATGCTGGCCAAAAGCCCGCTGTTTAACGCCGCCGTTTGCCATGTGGTGATTATCGGCGCGGATACCGCTGAAAACCGCTCCCAGCTGGAATGGGCGCTGACCACCTTGCGTGAAGGCGGCCATGACGCCGAAGGCGCCATTCGCGCCGGTGATGTCGAAGCCACCCTGCATGCCTATGAGCAGGAAAACGCCATCGATATGGTGGTGATGGGCGCCTACGGGCATTCACGTATCCGCCATCTGCTGATCGGCAGCACCACCACTGAAATGCTGCGTAAAAGCCATATCCCGGTGCTGATTCTGCGCTAGCCATTTCACAGCAGTCTGAAAACGCGGTCACCATACTGGCGCTTGACAAGGAGGCACCAATGAACCATCCGCAACTGGATATGGCGGCGATCCAGCGCAAACTGCTGGCGCTGCGCGAAGAGCTTCAGGCTGAGAGTGCGAGCAGTGAATCTTCTCGTGAAACGGTGGTGCTGGATCAGACATCGGTCGGGCGTTTGTCACGTATGGACGCCATGCAAGCCCAAGCCATGGCCAAGGCCGAGGAAGAGCGTCGGCAGCGGCGGCTCAAGTTGATCAGTGGGGCCTTGGTGCGTATCGAACAGGAAGAGTTCGGCGAATGCATTGAATGCGGTGAGTGGATTGGAGCCAGGCGGATTGAGTGGGATCCGCTGGTGCTCAAGTGCATCGACTGCGCCAGCTGAACCCATGGCTTAAGGCCAGCCTGAAGGACAAAGGGTTAACATTTGAATCCCTGGACGGGTGAGGTGGTTTTTTTCATGAAAGTGGGGTTTATACTCTTATCATTAGTTTGAATTAGCAGTTTGACATTTAGTTGTGCCTCAGGCGATTACATTAACGAGTGTCCAGTTCTACTGTGTCATAGAGCTAGTAACCCCAAAGATCATTGAATAGAGGGAACGCGTTGTGAGTGATGGAATTTTGATAGGGGGTGGTGGCGTCGATTATGCCGAGCCGCAGTACCTT
>NZ_VMQS01000054.1 GCF_007625055.1 Halomonas sp. | reverse complement strand
CCTGCTACTCATCCGGACGGTAGAGTGTCATTTCCCCCTGCTGTATCTGGATGTTCAGCAAGCCAAGAAAGCTCATGCCCAGCAGCACGATGTCCTGCTCGCTTTCCGGGCTTATCGAGCCTTGCACATCCGCCATGTGAATCCCTCCCAGGCGCACTTCATCAAGATGCGTCAAGGCCCCTTTCACGCGACCATTGGCCGTGTGGAACCAGGTACTACGCCCAGGCTCGAGCTCCAGTTCATCCGCCAGATGCGCGGGCACAGCCACGTAGGTTGCCCCGGTATCCAGTAAAAAGGTGACTGCGTGTCCATTAATGAAACCAGGGGCCTCAAAGTGGCCAGCGCGGTTGCGTTTCAGCGTCAGCGGCTTGCCTGGCTCAGCGGCGTCCAGAATATGCGTATTAGGGTGCAGCATGGCTTGCCAGCCGCCGTGCACCCACCAGGTGCCTACCGCCATGAGCAGCACCCAGAACAACAGCATCATTATCAGACTAGTGCCATACTCACGCCATCGCATTCACTGTTTCTCCTGGCCGCTCGGGGTTTTCCGCCACTTGCAAATACGCGCGCAATTCAACGTCAACAGACCCTAATGACCTTGCCATTGCTGTGCCGCTTCACGGCCACGCGGCTCATTCACACTGATACATATCACCATGGCGAGCACAAACAGCAGCGCACACAGCAGAATAGCCCCCTGTAACCCTACAACGGCCTGCAAGCCGCCCAGCATCAAGATGCCGAACACACCCGCCAGCTTGTTGGCCAGCCCCCAGAAGCCAAAAAACTCTGCCGATTTGGAAAGCGGTGAAAACACCCCCACCAGGGCACGGCTGGCTGATTGGCTGGACCCCAGGCTCAAACCTGCCAGGGACCCGACTACCAGAAAGACATATTGTGCCTGCCATTGCCACCCGAACAGATGGTTAACCAGGGCCGTGACCTGTGGAGTCGCCCAGATAGCAATCACTGCCGACACCCACAACAGCAAGGTCAGCTGGTAAGTGCGCTTGGCGCCGATGCGATCCTGTACCCAACCCAACCCCATTGCGCCGACGGCCGCGGTTACCTGAACGATAATGAACATGATATTACGGACACTTTCGTCCCAACCAATCACCTGGGCGCCGTAGATAAACGCAAAAGCAATAATGATGTAGACCCCAGCCATGGAAAACAGCAAGGAAACAAGGAATCGGCTGAGATCCTGAAAACGATGGAGTTCATGCAGGGTAGTGGTCACCCGCCGCCAGGCAATCTGGTGGTAGTTAGACACCACCGGCTGTGGCAGTCCGCGTTCTTTCAACCACACAAAGGTTGGAATAGCGGCAAGCAGGAAAAAACCTGCTGCAAAAGGGCCCACCCAGCGAATCCGCTCAAAGTTTTCAGCGCTGGCCTCGCCCAGCACCAGCAGGGTGAAGCCTGCCGCGCACAGGCCTCCGATGTAGCCCAGCGCCCAGCCAAAACCGGAAATCTTACCCAGAAATTCCGGCGGCCCAAGCGCTGGCAAAAAGGCGGCAATAAAGGACTCTCCCATGGAATAGGCGTAATTGGACACAATTATCAGCACCATACCCAGCCATACATAGCCAGGTTCCACAAAGAATAGCAGCGCCGTGGCCACCACTGTGGCCAGGTAACTGGCAAACAGGAAGCGCTTCTTCTCGGCGCGATAATCCATTATCGCGCCGCACAGGGGAGCCGTTAGTACAACCAGCAGAAAACTCACTGCCAGCGCCAGGCTCCAGAGCAAGTTGGCAAAGCGAAAGTTATCGCCGCGATCACCGACAATGACGGTCGTGAACAGCTCACCAAAGACCACGGTAATGATCAGCAGGGTGAAGGCCTGATTGGCAAAGTCGAACATTGCCCAGCCAAGGATTTCACGCCGGGAGGCCAGGGGACGGCCCTGTGTCGGCAGGCTTCCAGCATCGGGGTCAGGGATCATAGAGTCAGCAGTCATGTCAAGGCGTCAGCAACAGATGCGCCAGCACCGCTATCAGGCCCACCAGCAGTGCCACCCCTACGGCAACACTGACCGCAAGGTTCAACCAGCGATCAAAAGCGCCAGAAAGTTGTGTTCGGCGGGTTGCGCCTCGTCGCAGCTGTCGCATCATCAATCTCCCAGGCGGTTACTTGTGTCATGCGGCCCGCACGTTTATCGCGACAAACCAGCGATCAGCATCCAACACCATCATATACAAGATCGACCTAAACAACAGCCGCGTGACACAAGGTGAACTTGCGCCTCAATTGATGTTCCAATGGGGCAAATGGCTAATCTGGAGACATCAATGCCACACAATGACCGCGAGCAACGCAACGCCGCCTGGCAGGCCGCCAATCAATGGCGGGCACGGGCCGCTCAAACGCGCCCCACTGGCCTGCTCGGTTCCATCAAGCTGTTTTTCATCTGGCTGGCGGTAGGCGCACTCATGCTGGTTGCCGTACTGCTCGGGCTAGTTTTCATGCTGGTCGGCTGGGCCATGATGCCGTTTTTACGCCGCAAGATGAACAAACGCATGGACGAGATACGCGCCCAGCAGGCCCAGGATATCGGCAGTGGCAGCGCTCAACGCGAAGACCGCACCTCTCAGCACACCCTGGAAGGCCACTATGAGGTCAAAAACGCAGACCACGACCAATCAAACAAGCGGTCATGACAGACCCTAAACCGGTGCATAGAACCATGCAAAGGCAGCCGCGAGAGTCAACGGCATGACGATCAGGCTACCCAGATTGCCAATCAGCACCAGAGACGCGACATGATGCGGCGACAGCTTGTACTGTTCGGCAACCAGATAATTCAATACCGCAGGCGGTAAGGCTGCAAATACCAGCAAAACGGCCAGTTGTAACGGCTCAAGCGGTAATAACCACATCAAGGGCAGGGCAATGACCAGCCCGGAAAGCGGACAAAGCAGCGCCCCCAGCATGCCGGTGCGCCAGTCGCTGAAATCAATTTCCAGCAGGCGAACCCCGAGGGCAAACAGCATAAGCGGAATACACACTCCCCCCAGCATATGCATGGCTTCCAGCAACCAGCCCGGTAGCGGCACACCCCCCATGTTGACCCCGAGCCCGAGCAGACTGGCAAACACTATCGGCATTTTCAGCAGACGCCACAGCGGGGTTCTTGGGTCCAGCATGTAAAGCCCGACCGAAAAATGCAGCAGCATTTCAACAATGAAGACCACGACGGCAGCCGGTAGCGCCTGTTCCCCAAAGGCCAGCACAATCAGCGGTACGCCCATGTTGCCGGAGTTGTTGAACATCATTGGTGGCAGGAACGTCTTCACATCCAGCTTCAACCATTTGACCAGCGGCCACAGCACCAGGCCGGAGCCCAGCACCACGCAGGCGGCGGCCAGGGCAAGCCAGGCATAATCCGCCAGCGGTGCCTGGCGGTCAGCCAGCACGGCAAATACCAGCAGTGGTACAAAAAGCTCCATATTGAGGGTATTGAGGCTACGGATATCCGGCGTCCGGAAACGTCCATAAGCAGCACCGCATCCCGCTATCAGAAACACCGGCAGCAGGGTCGCCAGAATATGATTGAGCACTTAGTCTTCCTCGCCCATGAAGTGGGTCCATAACTGCCTGACGGTTGCCCGCTCCTCGCTGAACGCGCTAGCGTCAAGTACGGCTTTTTCTCCCGTCAGGGCGGCGCGATGCGTGGTACTCCGGTAAGCCAGGTAGGCCTCTCGCAGCTGCACCGCTTGCTGACGGGGTAAGTAGTCACTTTCTTCCAGGGTTTCCAGAATACGGATATTGTCGCTATGGGCCAGCAAGGCGGGGACCTCATGGGCAAACGCCAGGACGGCGTATTGGCAGATAAATTCGATATCCACCATGCCACCGGCATCCTGCTTGAGGTTGAAGGTATCGGCTTTCTTGCTGGCCAGGTGATCACGCATCTTGTGACGCATCTTGACCACATCAGCGCACAGCGCCTCCCGGTCGCGAGGCTGAGCGAGGATGTCGCCGCGTAGCGCGTTGAACTTGGCGGCCAACTGCTCATTGCCTGCCACCACCCGCGCGCGCACCAGCGCCTGATGTTCCCAGGTCCAGGCGTTGTCGCGCTGGTAATCAGCAAAGGCGTCCAGAGAAGTCACCAGGAGCCCGGCGTTGCCGGATGGGCGCAGACGCATGTCCACTTCATACAGGCTGCCTGCTGGCGTCACCGCCGTCAGCAGATGGATGACCCGCTGCCCCAGACGCGTGAAAAACACGGGTGTATCAATCGGTCGTGGGCCATCTGTCGCGCCCTTGCCGTCACTGTCGTGCAGGAACACCAGATCCAGATCAGAGCTGTAGCCAAGCTCGATTCCGCCTAGCTTGCCGTAGCCGACAATCAGAAAGTCCGGCACTTCCCGCTGCATCCCCGCAGGGGTACCGTGCTTGCGCGTCAGGTGCTTCCAGGCCATGGCCAGGACAGCATCCAGTATGACTTCGGCAATATAGGTCAGGTAGTCACTGACCTTCATCAGATGGCGGGTGCCCGCGATATCCGACGCTGCCACATGAAGCGTCTGGGCATGTTTGAACACCCGCAGCGCCTCCAGCAAGGCTTCCTCATCGTCTTCGGGAATACGGTTGAGCGTCTGGCGCAACTCATCGGCCAGACGCGTCTTGTCTGCAGGTGTGTAGAGCGATTCCGGGTTCAGCAATTCATCAAGCAGAATCGGGTAGCGTGCCAGGTGCTCGGCGATCCAGGGGCTGGCGGAGCACAGGTGCATCAGGTGTTCCAGTGCATGGGGATTTTCTCGCAGCAACGCCAGGTAGGCGGTGCGCCGTAACACCGCTTCCAGCAGCGGCTGAACGCGCGGCAAGGCGGTGTCTGGGCGGTCACTTTGCGCCAGTGCATCTAGCAATAACGGCATCAGGGCATCCAGGCGCTCAAAACCGATCCGCTGCATATTCTGCACCTGACGGGAATGATACAACTGATGCAGCCGTTTCAGCGCATCCGCCGGTTGACTAAAGCCCGCCTCCGACAGCTTGGCCTCGGCGACGTCTTGGTCCAGCTCACCGCGCCACAGCAGGCGCCACTGTTCAAGCGCCTGGGCCTGGCTATCATGGGCATCTTCAATGTCATCTTCCGGGTCGGCAATCACGGCGTCAAAATGGCGGCGCACCCGGGCGCGGGTCTCATCCAGACGCGCCATCACGGCTGGCCAGTCCTCCATCTCCAGCGCCAGGGCAACCCGCTCACGGTCAAGGTCATTATCCGGCAGGCGCTGGGTCTGGCGGTCTTCCAGGCCCTGAAGGATGTGCTCAAGGTCACGCAGGAAAGCGTAGTCCGGCAGTAGCTCGTCCACCACCGGCTGGGGCAAGAGGCCCAGGTCCGGCAGGCGCTTGAGCGCTCGATGTAGTGAGGTGACCTGCAGCTCGGTATCACGCCCGCCGCGGATCAGTTGAAAGGCCTGAACCACAAACTCGACCTCACGGATACCGCCGGGGCCTAACTTGATGTTGCCTTCAATGCCCTTGCGCTTGACCTCCCGGTTGATCATTGCCTTGAGTTCGCGCAGCGATTCAATCGCGCCAAAATCCAGATACTTGCGGTAGACAAAAGGCCGCAGGCTGGCCAGCAGCTCGTCGCCGGCATCCCGCTCACCGGCTACCGGGCGGGCCTTGAGCATGGCATAACGCTCCCATTCGCGCCCCTGATCCTGATAGTAGGCGGAAAGCGCTGCAAAACTGCCCACCAGGGGGCCACCATCGCCCAGCGGGCGCAGGCGCATATCGACGCGAAAAGCAAAACCATCCGCTGTGACCGCATCCAGTGCGGCAATCAGCTTCTGCCCCAGCTTGGTAAAATATTCCTGATGTTCCAGTGATTTGCGCCCGCCCCGGGTCTCACCGTTTTCAGGGAACGCAAAAATCAGGTCGATATCCGAGGACAGGTTAAGCTCACCGGCGCCCAACTTTCCCATGCCCAGAACGACCAGCCGCTGTTCGCTGCCATCCGCGCGCAATGCGGGATACCCCCAGCGAGGCGCCAGAAAGGTTTCCAGCCAGCCAAGCGCGGCCTCCAGGCAAATCTCGGCCAGGGTCGTCACTGCCGCAGCGGTATCCCACATGGTGTAACCTGCAGGACGATTCAGATCCCGCCACACAATACCCAGCATACGGGCGCGGCGAAATCGCCGGATGACACTGTGCATGGTCGCTTCGTCTTCGGCTTCATCGAGGCGCTCTGTCAGCCAGCTGACCTGAAGATCACGCGCCGGCGTGGCATCCAGCTCGCCTGCCGTATCCAGCTCAAACAGCACGTCAGGTGTCCGCGCCAGGGTATCCAGCGCAAACGTTGAAATGCTGATGACCCGCAAAAGGGCAGCCCAACGTTGCCTGGATAGCCCTGCCCAGTTTTCCGACGGCGGCTCCTGCCCTGTCATCGAGGCAATGTTGTCAGCCTGGGCAAGGGCTTCGTTCAGTCGCGTACGCGCCTGTTCAGCTGGCGACTGTAAAGGCGTTGGCAGTGTATCAATCGCTAGACAATGATCATCCAGTTGCATGTGTTTCTCCTCAGGTCGACTTACCCGAAAAATTTCTGCCCGGCCAGCAGCCCCCAACACAGCCCGGCCAGCAACAGCGCCAGCATCACGGCTGCCGAGCCGATATCCTTGGCCCGCCCGGAAAGCTCGTGCTTTTCCGGGCCAATCCGGTCCACCACGCTTTCCACCGCACTGTTAAGCAATTCAGTGATCAGGACCAACAGACAGGAGCCCATCAGCATCAGCCAGCTAATCGGATCATCGGCAATCCACCAGGCCAGAGGCAGTAATACGACGCTCAGCACCACTTCCTGGCGAAACGCGGCTTCATGGCGAAACGCCGCCCGCAACCCCTTGAGCGAATAGCGGGTCGAGTGCACCAGGTGCTTCAGGCCTGTTTGACTGGGTTTCATGGCGTTTCCTTGCGTCTCCTGACGGGTTTGGTTTTTTCAGTGACCGCTTGATCGGCATCAGTGCGTCAGAATCATGGCATCCAGATCCTGAGACAACGGCGCCAGCACATCCGACCAGCTTAGATAGGGCGTGCGGGCATTACCATTGACCAGCACACTGAACACCCCCCAGCGCCCGGAGGCCGTGCGGAAATAACCGGCAGCGGCGCGGACGGCAAACGGCTGGTTCAGGGTGCCGGTCTTGATCATGACATTGTTCTGGAACGTTTGCGGACCACGCCGGATAAAGCGCATGACACCGTTCACCGGCGACTGGAAAGCGGCGACAAAACTGGGAAAAAGAGCTGTTTCATGAAACATCGATTCCAGCATCACATTGACGCCGTGGGCACTGGTGCGGTTGCCGGTGGTCAAGCCACTGCCGCTTTCAAAGGTCGCCGAGCCATGGCCCGGCAGGCCCCTGGCAAAGCCTTCCAATGCCTGCCCTGCCTGGTGCAACTCAGCCCGCGGCGTCTCCACCAGGGTCAGCGCCAGCACATCGGCCATATAGTTGTTGGAATAATTCATGGTCCGCAGCAGCAGTTCCTGAAGCGGCTTGCCCTCCACGACGGCGAGCGTTTGTGTCCATTGTGGCAGGCGTTCCGCACTGACCCGGGGCGCATCTGTCATGGCGATACCCGCCCGAGTGAGCATGGCGTGTAGGGTCTGTGCGGTTTGGGCGGCACTGTCACTGGCACCACGATAGATATCCCGCGCCCTGGCGTTGGTCGAGATCTGCCCGCTGATGCGCATCAGATCGCCATTGGCGTCTGTTACACGCTCAGCGCTTAGCTCGGTGCCACTGTTATCCGGTTTTGTGATGACGCGATTATCGACCCGCACCAGGGAAGACGGGCCATCGCAGTGAGTGATTCGGGCCGCTTGCCCCGAGCGGCTGGCAGGGGCCACATTCACACACCAGTTACCAAAGTTGACGCCTGCCGATGACAGGGGCGCGCTATAGCTGTTATCAACCCGGGTGCGAGCCTCACAGCGATCAGTGGTCAGGCATTGTACCGGCCCAAACCGCCACTGGTTGACTACCAGGGCACCACGCACCTCACGCACACCCGCCTGCTGCAGGCGTTGAACCAGACGCCAAAGGTCTTCACTGGTCAGGCCCGGGTCGCCACCTCCGTCAAAGATGAGGTCCCCCGAGAGTACGCCATTGTCATCCAGCTCAGCCAGACTTGCCAGGCGAGTGGTAAAACGGTGCTGAGGGCCAAAACGGCTTAGCGCCGCGGCCGCCAGGTACGCCTTGGTGACCGATGCCGGCGAGCGTAACGCCTGTGGATTGATCTGCCCAAGGGTGGCTTTGGGCGCATCGATCAGACGTGCTTCAGCGCTGATGACAAAGCCTTTCTGCTGCAACTGGGCAAGGCGTGAAAAATCTGCCAGCGCCAAGGGGCTAATCAGCAATGCGCTCATGGCCACCAGGGCGCCACCCATACCCAGGGCCCGCCAGCGGCTGAAAAATGGCTTGTCTGTGGTGTGCTGCTTGGCGAACCTGTGCGTCTTCATAGTAACGCCTGCCCTATAACGGTCGTCGGTGGATTGACTCAGTGCACGCTCATCTTTGAAAACACCTGCAGCACGACAACGCCGGAAACAATCAACCCAAGTCCCAGCACACCCGGCAGGTCCGGACGCTCACCAAATACCACCATACCGACAAGGGTCACCAGCACAATACCCAGACCTGCCCAGATCGCATAGGCCACCCCGACAGGGAGCACCCGCAGCGCCAGCCCCAACAGATAAAATGCCAGCCCATAGCCGAATACAACCAGAAGACTGGGCCACAGCCGGGTAAAACCATCCGAGGCTTTCAGCGCACTGGTCGCCACAACTTCAGCCACCACGGCCAATACAAGATAGATAAAGGTCATCGCGATTCCAATGCAACGGTGAGTCTCCACAGGGTCTGGCCACTGCGGGCATACTTCGCCTCAAAGGGCGTGAGGTAGTCGTCATGCGGATCATGGCAAGCGATATCTGCCGACTGACCGGTCACCTGCGCCACCGCCTGGGCAAATTCTTGCACGTATATCGACCAGTTGGAGCGCAGATCCAGGTGCCCGCCCAGGGCGAGCAGGGCGGGCAGTACCGGGTGGCCGTGCCAGCGCATTTTCAAATGAGCCGCCTTGGGATAAGGGTTAGGGTACAGCAGAAAGTGGCGTTGTGGTGCCCAACCTGCATCAAGCGCCAGCCGCCAGAAATCGACCAGATCCGCGCGTACCAGGCAGGCGTTATCCGGCACGGCCCCATGGTCACGCCCGAGCCGATCCGCACTGCGGTCCACCCCGATCACGGCATGCTCTGGAAAGCGTTGCGCCAACCGCCGGGTAGACAGCCCCACCCCACAACCGGCATCCAGTATCAGCGGCGCAGCCTGAGACTGCAGCCACTGGTCGGCCTGCTCGAACGCTCGCCGGTTATGATCTGCCAAGGGCTTACGCAGCGGGTGCTCAAGCGCTCGCGCCACCCTGCGACCCACGTCTTCATGCGGCCCTGTCTGATTGGAAATCACCGCGCGGGAAGCGTGCTGCATGGCGATTCTGCCCCTGAATTGATAAAAAAAGGAAGATTATACCCGTCTGGCGGGGTTCCAGCATGACGCCATTGCATGCCCGGTGCTATGATCATAAGCCAGTCAATGACCAAGGTTATACAACAGACACTGATAAAATGCTGTGTCTGATGGCATAAACGGGTCACATCTTAACAATGTTTTTAATGACGTTCTTCATGACGTCTAAACAACTACCGCACCACGAGGAACCCGGATTGTCACACTTACCGGTGATTGTCGGCATGGGCGGCATCAATCCCGCCGGCAGAACCTCGGGCCATCAGGCCTTTCGCCGCACCGTACTTGATGCACTGCCTGCCGATCAGCAACGTCGGACGCTGCAGAGCCTGGCAGCCTTGATGCGTCTTGATACATCGGCCGACGGCACGCCGTTGCCGGATGCTGAACTGCGCGACGCTGTGCTGCGCCACACCTTGATCCGCCGCAACGAAGACCCGCGTTTCAATGCACCAGGAATGCCGGCCAATCGGCGTGCATCGATGACATTGGATGCACCCTTGCGCGTCGAACTCAGGCGCCGCGAGCTACCTGATCACCTGCCTGCCTACTGGCAGGTGCGCGAGCTTGATTCCAGGCGCGTCGAAGTCAGCGTCCCGGCAGGTGATCTCAACGTGCTGCTGCCAGACAGGCAGATGCCCCGTGTCCGCGCGGCCGGCCAGTTGCCCAGCGGCTTTGATCCTGCCGCCCTGTATCGTAGCGTGCATCATCCACGCGGGCTCTCCATGACGATTTTCAGCGCCAGCGACTGTCTGGGCGCCAGTGGCTTCGAGTGGGAACACCTGAGCCAGCAGCTGGACCCCGATCAGATTGCGGTGTATGCCGGCAATTCCATTGGCCAGCTGGATGAACAGGGCTGGGGTGGGCTGCTGAAGAGCCTGGTCAGCGGCCAGCGCGCCACCTCCAAACAGATGCCGCTGGGCTATGGCCAGATGCCCGCTGACTTCCTCAATGCCTATGTGCTGGGCAGTGTGGGCGGCACAGGTGCGGCGCTGGGCGCCTGCGCCAGCTTTCTGTACAACCTGCGCCTGGGCATTGACGATATTCGCGCTGGCCGGCGGCGAGTCGTCATGGTGGGCACTGCTGATGCTCCGATCACACCGGAAATCATCGAAGGCTTCCGCGCCATGGGTGCCCTGGCCGACGATGAGAGTCTCAAGGCGCTGGATGCCATCAGCCTGCTCAGCGATGCCGACTATCAGCGCGCCTGCCGCCCTTTCGCGCGCAATTGCGGTTTTACCATGGCGGAATCCAGCCAGTTTGTCATGCTGATGGATGACACCCTGGCGCTGGACACCGGCGCCGATATTCTCGGCGCGGTGCCCGAGGTATTTGTCAACGCGGACGGCTATAAACGCTCGATTTCGGCACCGGGTATCGGTAACTACATCACGCTGGGCAAAGCGGCCTCCCTGGTGCGTAGTATCCTGGGTGAACAGGCGCTGCAACAGCGTACTTACCTGCATGCCCACGGCACCAGCACACCCAAGAACCGCATTACTGAATCCCACGTCTTTGATGAGATAGCCCGAGCCAACAGCATTACCCAGTGGCCGGTGGTTGCCGTCAAGGCGTTTGTCGGCCATTCACAGGGGTCTGCCGCCGGTGACCAGCTGACCAGCGCCCTGGGCAGTTTTGCCCATGGCCTTCTGCCGGGCATTCCCACCCTGGATGCCGTCGCCGATGATGTGTATGCCGAACGTCTGGGCTTTTCATCCGCCAGCCGGGCATTCCAGGCGGATGCGGCCTTTATCAACGCCAAGGGCTTTGGGGGCAACAACGCGACCGGTGTGGTGCTGTCGCCAGAGGTTACCGAGCGACTGCTTGTCCAGCGCCATGGCAAGTCAGCGGTCAGCGCCTGGAAGGCTCGCCGTGACAGCGTGCGCCACACCGCCGCCCAGTACCTAAGCCAGGCAGACCGTGGCCTTTACCAGCCACGCTACCAGTTTGGCGAACAGGTACTGGAAGGGCCTGAGCTGGAGGTTCATGCCGACCACATTGCGATACCCGGCTATCGACAGGCCGTATCATTGAATGTTGATAATCCCTTCGGTCAACTGACAGATCCGTTTTTTGAAGACCCATCGCCAGAGGACGCGCCATCGTGATGAATATCGCCGTCTATCCAGGCACTTTCGACCCGATTACCAACGGCCACTTCGATCTGATCGAACGCGGTGCACGAATGTTCGACAAGATCGTTATCGCCGTTGCCGAAAGCCCCGGCAAGCGCCCCACGCTGGACCTGGAGATCCGCAAGTCGCTGACTGCCCAGGTGTGTGCAGGGCTTCATAACGTTGAAGTCATCGGCTTTTCCTCGCTATTAACCACCATGATGTACGAGCAGAAGGCCACCATCATCCTGCGTGGGTTGCGCGCGGTGTCAGACTTCGAATATGAGCTTCAGCTGGCCAATATGAACCGCGCCCAGAACCCTGAGCTGGAAAGCGTCTTTCTTACCCCGGCAGTGGAAAACTCGTATATTTCGTCGACTATCGTACGCGAGATTGCCAAACTCGGCGGGGATGTCTCACCCATGGTACATCCAGAGGTCGCACAGGCACTGTATAGGCACTACAATAGTTGACCATCAGTCTATTGTTGAGTAAAACACTCAGGTATATGCCATTGGACATACCAGTGGCAAAACCTTACGCGAGGTAACCCCATGGCCCTGATGATTACCGATGAGTGCATCAACTGCGATGTCTGCGAACCGGAATGCCCCAACGATGCCATCTCGCCCGGCGAGGAAATCTATGTGATCGACCCCAACCTGTGTACCGAATGCGTGGGTCATTACGATGAGCCGCAATGCCAGCAGGTATGCCCGGTGGACTGTATTCCTCTCGATCCCGACAAGCGCGAAACTCATGATGAGCTGATGGAAAAGTACCACCAAATCACCGATAAATGAGCCATTGAGCGATGAAACTGCGTCTACCTGCTGTTGACTTTCACCCGATATGACCCTGTTTCTGACGTGACCAGCCGCTCATCCGCTCCACCGCGCCAGCGCATCTGGATGCTGGCGTGGCCAATCATCCTGTCCAATATTACGGTCCCCCTGCTGGGGTTGGTGGACACCGCTGTGGTGGGCCACCTGCCGGATGCCCGCTATCTGGCATCCGTCACCCTGGGGGCTACCCTGTTCAGCTTTCTTTACTGGGGATTCGGATTTCTGCGCATGGGCACCACAGGCTTGACGGCTCAGGCGGTGGGCCGGGAAAGCGACAGCGAGGTGCGCAACCTGCTGGGCCAGGCACTTATCCTGGCGATGGTTATCGGCACTTTACTGATTGTCTTTGCCACCCCCCTGGTATCTCTGGGCCTATGGCTTCTCGATGGCAGCGCAACCGCTACCCCGCTGGCACGCGAATATGCCCAGATCCGGATTTATTCAGCGCCAGCGGTGCTGGCCAATTACGCCATACTGGGCTGGTTTCTCGGCCAACAGAATTCGCGCGTCACCCTGATGATTCTGGTGCTTACCAATAGTGTCAATATTGTGCTGGATATCTGGTTTGTGGTCGGGCTGGAAATGACCTCTGACGGCGTGGCCTGGGCCAGTGTGCTCGCCGACTATTCGGCGCTACTGCTGGGGATCTATCTGGTCAGCCGTCAACTCAAGCAGCTTGACGGGCATTTCCTGAAAAGCCAGCTACTCGCCTTGAGCGCTTACCGGGCGCTATTTCATGTCAATGCCCATCTTTTTGTACGCACCCTGGGGCTGCTGTTTGCCATGGCCTTTTTCACCGCTCAGGGTGCTCGCCAGGGCGACACCATACTGGCAGCCAATGCGGTCTTACTACAGTTTATCCTGCTGGTCAGCTATGCCCTGGACGGTTTTGCTCACGCCGCAGAATCACTGGTCGGGCGCGCCTTTGGCAAGCGCGACTGGGCGGCTTTTGCCACCACGATCAAGGCCGCCGCGCGTTTTTCCTTCTGGACGGCCCTGGCCGCTTCGCTGGCGTTTGCGCTGGGTGGCAACACCCTGATTGCCTTGCTCACTGGCCTGCCCGAAGTGCGTGAAACCGCCGCTGTTTACCTGCCCTGGATGGTAGTCATGCCGCTGTTGGCCGTCTGGAGCTACCTGCTGGACGGTGTGTTTATCGGTACCACAGCCGTGGTAGAAATGCGCAACAGCATTTTTATCGGCCTGGCGGTGTACCTACCTGCCTGGTGGCTTTCCCAGCAGCTTGGAGATTGGCACAATCATGGCCTGTGGCTCGCCTTTACCCTGTTTACCCTGGTGCGCTCCGCCGTGCTGCTTGGCTACTATCGCCATTACCGGCTGACCCGCTGGCACGACTGACCCCGGATTGACGATGGACAAGACAGACTCGCCTCGATTAACGTTAACGTCTTAATGATCATTAAACGTCGCGATACAACCTCGACCCCAATGTCCAATAACGAGAAGCGAGCACGCCATGTTGAAGTTTGTTTCAAAACCTGCCGTCAAGCTGGTGGAGCGTTATCTACCTGACCCTTACGTCTTTGTTCTGCTGCTCACCATTATCGCTGCCTTCGCGGCCATTGCCGTTGAGCGCCAGACGCCGTTGGACGTGTTGCGCATGTGGGGTGACGGTTTCTGGAACCTGCTGACCTTTTCCATGCAAATGTTGCTGGTGCTGGTCACCGGTTTCATGCTGGCCAATTCACCGCCTGTGAAGCGCTTGCTGCAAAGACTGGCCAACGTCGCCAGGACCCCTGGTGGCGCCATCATGCTGGTGACCTATGTGTCGCTGGCCGCCAGCTGGATCAACTGGGGGTTTGGCCTGGTCGTCGGCGCGCTGTTTGCCAAGGAACTGGCCAAGCTGATCCGCGTTGATTATCGCCTGCTGGTGGCCAGCGCCTATTCCGGCTTTGTGGTCTGGCATGGCGGCCTGGCGGGGTCAGTACCCTTGACCATTGCCACTGACGGCCATTTTACCGCTGACCAGATCGGCGTGATTGGCACCGGGTCAACCATTTTTGCCTTTTTCAACCTGGCCATCGTGGTGTGCATGTTTATCGCGATTCCGCTGGTCAACCGCTTGATGCTGCCCGATGACAAGGACAGCGTTTATGTCGACACCGAACGGCTTAATGATGATACCGATGCACAGCCGATGAGACTGACCCGCCCGGCAGAACGCCTGGAAAACAGCGTTACCCTGGCCTGGCTGGTCGGCATCCCGGGGCTTCTGTTCATGCTCGACCACTTTCTGCTGCGCGGTGGCGGTCTGAACCTCAACGTGGTGAATTTCCTCTTCCTGTTTCTTGCCATTGTGCTGCATCGCACGCCCCGCAGCCTGCTGAACAGCCTGAATGAGGCCATCAAGGGCGGGGCGGGCATCGTCATCCAGTTTCCGTTTTACGCCGGCATCATGGCGATCATGGTCCAATCCGGGCTGGCCACCAGCATGTCGGAATGGCTGGTTTCCTTCGCTACCGAGACGTCTCTGCCTTTCTGGACGTTCCTGAGCGCGGGCATTGTCAATCTTTTCGTCCCCTCCGGTGGCGGCCAGTGGGCCGTGCAGGCACCGGTGATGCTGCCTGCCGCTGAAGCACTGGGCGCCGATATTCCGCGCATTGCCATGGCGGTGGCCTGGGGGGATGCCTGGACCAATCTGCTGCAGCCCTTCTGGGCACTGCCGGTGCTTGCCATCGCGGGCCTGAAAGCCAAGGACATCATGGGCTTCTGCCTGATTCAGCTGTTTATCACCGGGGCGATCATTTCCGCCGGCCTGGTCTGGTTCTAGGGAGCCTGCGATGTCAACGCAAACATCCGCGCGGGAGGCACAGCCTCCCGGCCAGCGCGACCTATCAATGACAGTGCTGATGACGCCTGATATGGCCAACTTCAGCGGCAAGGTGCATGGCGGGGCTATCCTGAAAAAGCTTGATGAGGTTGCCTACGCCTGTGCCAGCCGCTATTCAGGCCACTATGTGGTCACCCTTTCCGTGGACCAGGTACTGTTCAAGCAGCCTATTCATGTGGGAGAGCTGGTCACTTTTCTGGCCTGCGTCAACTACGTTGGGCACTCCTCAATGGAAATTGGCGTCAAGGTGGTGGCCGAGGACATCCGCCACAAGGTCATTCGCCACACCAACAGCTGTTATCTGAGCATGGTGGCGGTTGACCCGCAGGGCAAGCCTGCTCGCGTCCCTCCACTCACCCTGGAAACCCCCTTGCAGAAACTGCGTTTTGAAAAAGCGGAATTGCGCAAGAAACTACGCAAACAGGCCGAACAGGAAGAAGCCCAAACCCACCGGAACCATCAGGCTGCCCAACCCTAGATTGAAGTCCGCCGGCTTAGTCAGCCGCATCCTGCAGCACGCGTCCGCCTTCCTGCACATCCTGACCCACACCGGATACCGTGTTGCAGCCGCTCAAGGCACCCAGCAACACGAGTACCAGGGTACTGGCGAATAACGTTTTCCTACTCATCAATGATTGCATTGAACAGCCTCTATATTGTGAATGATTGTTTCTGACACGCGTTCAAGCGCGCCGTACCCCTTCAGCATAGAGCCTGTAGTGACCTGGGGCCAGAGACTGTTATGCTTGTGACGAATGTGCTGATAACCAAGGAGCTGTGATGAATGATATCGCCCTCGATGAACGGCTTGAAGCAGACACCTTTCCAGTGACTGAGCTACCGCTATGCCGCGTTCTGTTGATGAATGACACCCGCTTTACCTGGGTGATTCTGGTGCCACGTCTACCGGGGGTCAGCGAAGTATTTGATCTGGATGAGGAAAGCCAGCAGCAGCTCTGGCGAGAAGCATCAGCACTGGGAGCCGTCATGAAGGATGCCTTTGAGGGCGACAAGGTCAATATTGCCGCTTTGGGCAATGTTGTCAGCCAA
>NZ_VMQS01000053.1 GCF_007625055.1 Halomonas sp. | reverse complement strand
TTACCCAGCCTGGGGTAGCCGCCAATTGTCTGTCTGTCGTTAAGCAGCGCAATCGGCTGGCCATCCGGCGGTACCTGAATGGCACCCAGCGAAATGCCTTCCGAGATCATGGCGTCGAGGTGGCAGCGCAGCCTTGGCCCGGTGAGGCGGACGCCCATACGGTCGGTGCGTTGGTCTACCTGCCACTGGCTATTGAACGCATCGAAGACGCTTTTGCCACTGAATGCGTCGATCTGGGCGCCTGGCAGGCAATCGAGGGTGGCGTCGGCGTTGTAGTCGGGGAGGCTTGGCGGCGCAGTGGCCGATGACTCACGCGCCTGACGGGTGGCTTTCTGCACCATCAGGCGGTCACCCTCACGTAAGGGGTGGCCCAGGCCGTCGATTCCTCCCAGCTGTTCGCGTACCACGCAGGCCGTGCTGCCCATTACCGCTTCACCATGCAAGCCGCCCGCCACGGCCAGATAGCTGCGCAGCCCGTTTATTGGGGTGGCAAAGCTCAGGGTGTCGCCTGGTTTGACCTGGAACGCTTGCCAGTAGGGGGCCGGCTGCCGGTTATGCTGGGCGCCCAGGTCGGCGCCGGTGATGGCCAGGGTCATGGCCCGTTCCGCCACCAGCGCCAGCCCGCCAAAGGTCACTTCCAGCGCCGTGGTGCCCCAGGCGTTAGCGGCCAGGTGGTTGGCCCAGGCCCAGGCATGCAGGTCGACGGGGCCGCCCTGGGTCACGCCTAGGTGGCGAACGCCAAAACGCCCGGCATCCTGCAACAGCGCCAGCGGCCCGGCGCGGGTCACTTGAAAACCGGCTTGAGCGTTGGATGAAGCAAGCAGGCGATCCTTCATGACCGCACCTCCTTCTGGCGGGGTGCTGCCTTGAGCGGCGTGGTGTCGCCGTCGTCAGCTTCAAAGCGGGCGCGGTCGATACTGACAAAACGCACCCGGTCGCCCACCCTGAGCAGGCTGAAGCCCTCGCGCTGGCGGTCAAACAGCCTGACGGCGGTGCGCCCGATCAGGTTCCAGCCGCCGGGGGTGACGCTGGGGTAGGCTGCCGTCTGTTGGCCAGCAATGGCCACGCTGCCTGCCGGCACCCGCTGGCGCGGGGTATCCAGGCGCGGGCAATGAAGCGCCGGGTCAAGCAACCCCATAAAGGCAAATCCCGGCGCAAAGCCCAGCGCGAACACGCGGTATTCCTGCTGAACATGGCGTTCGATCACTTGTTCAGTCGACAGCCCGGAGAGCGCTGCCACCCGTTCAGCATCCGGCCCTACGCTTTCGTCATACCAGGTGGGAATATCGTGCAGTCGGCCTTCAATAGCGTTTTCCTGCGGGCTTAAGTTTGCAAGCAGTTGAGTCAGCGCCTGGCGAGCGGCTTCCGGGGCCAGCTGGGCTGGGTTAAACACCACCAGCAGGGTAGTGTAGGAGGGCACCAGATCAACCAGCGCTGAGCCAAAGGCGACTTCACAGTCATGGGCCAGGGCCGTCAGCCAGGGCAGATTGCTATCGTCGATGTGCTCAAACAGGCGCACCATCCAGCCATCCAGGCCAGCGCGCTCCAATCGGGGCAAGGGCTGAGCCATGGTCATAGCGTCTCCAGCATCTCGCGAATCCGGCGCACCGAGGCCACCGATTCGGCGTTATCACCGTGCACACACAGGGCATCCGCTTCGAGTATCAGATCGCTGCCATCGCTGGCGGTCAGCGCCTCTCCCTGAGCAATTCGCCGCGCCTGCTCGATGATGGTCTCCGGGTCGTGATGAACGGCCCCCGGCAGGCGGCGCGACAGCAGATGCCCATCCGCATCGTAGCCACGGTCGGCAAAGGCTTCCAGCAGCAGGGTAATGCCCTGCGCCTCGGCCAGCTGTCTAAGGCGGGAGGTGTCGCGGATGGCCAGCGTCATCAAGGGCAGCTTGGGGTCAAAGGCGACCACTGCCTTGGCCACGGCGGTAAAGATCTCTTCACTGCGTGCCTTGTCGTTGTACAGGGCGCCGTGGGGTTTGACGTAGCTAAGCTCGGTGCCTTCCGCCCGGCAGATCGCCGCCAGCGCGCCGATCTGATACAGCACCAGATTCTCGATTTCCGCCGCGGAACAGGCCAGGCTGCGCCGCCCGAAACCGACCAGATCCGGGTAGGCGGGGTGAGCGCCCACTTTCACGCCATGCTCAACGGCCAGGCGCACCGTGCTGCGCATCACATCCGGATCGGAGGCATGAAAGCCACAGGCAATATTGGCCAGATCAATATACGGCATCACCTCATGATCCAGGCCCATCACCCAGGGCCCGAAGCTTTCCCCCATATCGGCGTTGAGTTGTAAGGTTTTCCGGGACATAAGGAAGATCCTTTGGCTGAAAATTGTTTTATTGATAATTTATCAATCTTTTATCGTCAAAACATATATTTTTCGTTTACATATCGTTGACGAGAGGGTTGGAGAGTACTTAGCCTCGCAAAAGAAAGTAGGTCTACACTCATAAAGCGTATGCAATTGACACTCTCAAATTAACAAATTTCCTTGTGAGGATCTCGAACCATGACACTGCGCTCATTTCGTATGACACCCCTGATGATGGCCATCAGCCTGGCAGCGGCAAGCACCCAGGCCAGTGCGGCCACTGAATGGGATATGCCGACGCCTTACGGTGACCGTACCTTCCACACCGTGAACATTAGCGAATTTGCCGATGATGTTCGCGAAGCGACCGATGGCGAGCTGGATATCACTGTGCATTCTAACGGCTCACTGATCGGCCATGCCGAGATCAAGAACTCGGTGCGCCGTGGCATTGTGCCGATTGGCGAGCTGATCATGTCGCGCCTTGCCAATGAAAACCCGATTTACGAAGTTGACTCGGTTCCCTATCTGGCGACCAGCTATGACGATGCCTGGACGCTGTGGGAAGCCTCCCGCGATATTATTTCTGAGGATCTCGAGGGCCAGGGCTTGCGCCTGCTGTTTTCGGTTCCCTGGCCACCGCAGGGCATCTATACCAATGATGGATTGGAATCAGGTGATGATCTGCGCAATCTCAGCATGCGTGCCTATAACACTGCCAGTGAGCGTATTGCCCAGCTGACCGGCGCCGTGCCTACCCAGGTAGAAGTGCCGGACATTCCTACTGCGTTCAGCACCGGCCGCGTTGAAGCCATGATCACATCGCCGGCCACCGGCGCTGATACCAAGGCCTGGGATTATCTGAGCCATTTCAATCATGCCCAGCTGTGGTTGCCCAAGAACATGGTGATTGTCAGCGAAAGCGAATTCTCGCGCCTGGATGAAGCCACCCGTGAAGCGGTGCTGGAAGCCGCCGCTGAAGCCGAGCAGCGCGGTTGGGAAATGAGCCGCCAGGAAACGGAAGATGCGTTGGCGGTACTGGAGGAAAACGGCATTGAAGTCAGCGAGCCAAGTGATGCCCTTTCTGAATCACTCCGTAGCGTGGGTGAAACCATGACATCCGAGTGGGTCGAGCGCGCAGGTGCGCAAGGAAAGACCATTCTCGATGCCTATGAAAATGCTCAAGAGTAACCGCTATCTGAGGTCGGGGCTTACTGCCCCGTCTGGACGTCCATCATGACCTATCGACTGCGTGTTCTATACAACCTGGGTGGCTATCTGGCAGCCGCTTGCCTCAGTTTGATCTGTCTGCTGATCACGGCTCAGATTCTGGGCCGTGTTATTGACCGTATTGCGGTGGCCAGCGGTGCTGACCGCATCGGCCTTGCCATTCCGGGGCTTTCTGAAATTTCCGGCTTTTTGCTGGTAGGGGCCAGTTTTCTGGGGCTGGCCTATACCTTTATTCACGGCGGCCATATACGCGTTACCTTATTGATTGGCCGCCTGCCCGCCGCCATTCGCGTTTGGGTGGAGGTCTTCTGCCTCGGCGTTGCGCTGGTGCTGTGTGTTTATCTGGCCTGGAACCTTTATGTGTTGCTGGCGGACAGCATCGCCTTTAACGAAACGTCTTACGGCCTGCTGCGTATTCCCTTATGGATTCCGCAAACCGCCATGCTGGCAGGGGTGGGACTATTCTGTCTTGCTTTGCTTGAAAGCCTTACCCATACGCTGATAACGGCTATTCGTTCTCCCCAACTCTTCATCGCCGACGATAGCGGGCACGAATAATCCCAGGAGATTGACCATGTTGATAATGATGTTCGTGCTTTTTGGCGCGCTCCTGCTGCTGTTGGGTAGCGGTGTCTGGGTGGCGTTTTCGCTGTTGGGGCTGGGTTGGCTGGGGTTGTCGCAGTTTACCTCCGTGCCGGTTGGGGCTGTTATGGCGTCCAATATCTGGGGGTCGAGCTACAGCTGGGAGCTGACCGCCCTGCCAATGTTTATCTGGATGGGTGAAATCCTGTTCCGCTCGCGGCTCGCCGATGACATGTTCACAGGCCTTGCGCCCTGGATGCAGCGTATTCCCGGTCGACTGCTGCACACCAATGTGGTGGGCTGTGGCCTGTTTGCGGCTGTGTCAGGCTCATCGGCGGCAACCTGTGCCACCATGGGCAAGATGACGATTCCCGAACTGACGGGACGCGGCTACGATGAGCGTCTGGTCATTGGCACCCTGGCCGGCTCGGCAACGCTTGGTCTGCTTATTCCGCCGTCGATCATACTGATTGTCTTTGGGGTGGCAACGGATCAATCCATTGCGCGTCTGTTCATGGCGGGCATCTTCCCGGGGCTGCTGCTGATCTCGCTTTTCGCGCTTTACCTGATGGTCTGGTCCTGGCGCTACCCTGACCGTGTGCCTCCGGCAGAAAGCGGGCTGCCGCTGAGTGAAAAGCTGCGCCGTGCACGTCGCCTGATTCCTATGCTGGCGCTGATTATTGGTGTTATTGGTTCTATCTATACGGGGATTGCCTCACCTACCGAGGCTGCTGCGGTGGGCGTGGTGCTATCGCTGGTTCTGGCGCGGGTTCAGGGTAATATGGGGTTCAGCGTGTTTCGCGATGCCTTGATGGGGGCTGTGCGCACCTCCACCATGATTGCCTTCATTCTAGCAGGAGCGTCTTTTCTGACTGCTGCCATGGGGTTCACCGGTTTACCCAGTGACCTTGCCGCCTGGATTGGGGGAATGAATCTGTCGCCCTGGATGCTGCTGGTCGCCCTGACGCTGTTCTTTATTGTGCTGGGTTGCTTTCTGGATGGCATCTCAGTGGTGGTGCTGACCACATCCATTATGTTGCCTATGGTGGAAGCGGCCAATATCGATCTGATATGGTTCGGCATCTATCTCGTCATCGTAGTGGAAATGTCCCAGATCACCCCACCCGTTGGCTTCAATCTGTTTGTTCTCCAGGGCATGACGGGACGCAATATTCTTTACATTGCCTGGGCGGCCATGCCGTTCTTTTTCCTGATGATGCTGGGCGTTGTACTGATTACCCTGTTCCCGGGTATTGTCACCTGGTTGCCCGAGGCGATGAACAACTGATTGCTTTTCTCACAGGAGAAGGTGCCACCATGGATCAAGAAAGCGCTCCATCCCCGCGCACTGCCTACGGGCCGATTGTCTCGTCCGAGCATTTGTCACGTAGCAGCCTGGAGCTTTCCGAGTTCGAATTTGGCCTGATCATTGGGGGCCATGCGTTTGACCGCTGGATGGTGCGCTGCATGACCGCCACAGGCTACCCGGAGCTGAGCGCACTGGATATTCTGGTGCTGCATAGTGTCAACCACAGGGAGCGTGCCAAGCGTCAGGCGGATATCTGCCTGGTGCTTAATGTCGAGGATACCCACACGGTGACCTATGCGCTCAAGAAACTGGCGCGGCTGGGGCTGGTAAGCGGAGAAAAGCAGGGTAAGGAGACCTTCTTTCAGGCGACAGTTACTGGCCGAGATGCATGCAGTGAATACGCCCGAATCCGTGAAACCTGCCTGGTAGATTCTCTGGCCTCCATGGGCGTGGAACGCGAAGAAATGCATCGTTTAGCTGGCCTGTTACGCGCCATGTCCGGCCTTTATGATCAGGCCGCCAGATCCGCTGCCTCTTTATAGATGAAAGCCACCCCACTGGATGACCCCCTATATTACCTGCGCAATGCCGAGCAGGTGATCTCCCTTTGCCTCGACCACCATGCGGATTTATTGACCCAGCAGGAAGCGGATGCGTTGACTGAGCTGTTGCAGCTGCCTGAGCCTGCCCAGGCGCTGTTGATGCGTATGGTGATGCGTAAAGGCGAGCTGTTTCGTCGTGATGGCCTGACGTATGCGGAGGTGCCGGACCTTGATCAGGCGCTGGTGATGCTGTCTGCCGCGGGCTGGGTCAGTGTGGCCCCCTTATTGACGCTGGAACAGCTTTGCCAATCACTGAAACGCCCGGAGTGCCTGGCGCTGGCGCGCCACCTCAGGCCGGATGAACGCTGGCTGGCCTCGCACAGCAAGGCGCAGCTGGTGGAGACGCTGCTGGGGGTTGATGACGGCAGCGCTCAGCCGGTAAACGTCTGGTGGCCGCAAGCGCCGGTGCAGGTGGTGAAGCTATGTCGGGCGGCACTGTTTGATCGCCTGCGGCTGATGTTTTTTGGCAATCTGCGCCAGCAGTGGTCAGAATTTGTGGTCACCGAACTGCAGCAGCAACGCTTTGAAGACGTCCCCCTTACCTCAGCATCGCGGCCTTTTCATCAGCGTGAAGAAGTAGACCTGTATTTGCATCTGGCGGACCTGGAAACGCGCGCCGCCCAGGGTGAAGCGCTGGCGGTGCTTAGCCAGCAGCTGCCTGACGCCGTGGGCACCGAATGGCTGGACTATCGCCGCCAGCGGGTGCTGTTTCGCCTTGGCCGTGAAGCCGAACGCCGGGGCGAGGGTGAGCTTGCCCTGGCCCTTTATGCCCATAGCCAGCACCGGGATGCCCGGGTTCGCGCCCTGCGCCTGAAGGAAAAATCGGCGCCAGCTGAGCAGGTATACGCTGAGGCCGTGGAGGCGCTGGCGCAGATTCCCCAGCCGGAAACCCGCGTTCAACTCCAGCGCATTCTGCAACGCAGTGCCCGCAAGGCGGGGCTGGTAGTTGAACAGCCGGGCGTTGCGCCGTTGCCGCAGCAAGAACTTAGCCTGCCGCCTGGGGCAGGGCGCGTTGAACAGGCGGTGATTGAAGCGCTCAGCGATACGGACTGGCAGCTTTATCACGTTGAAAACAATCTGTTTACCGGTATCTTTGCGTTGCTGTTCTGGCCGGTGCTGTTTGCGCCGGTGCGCGGTGCTTTTTTCCACCCCTTTCAGGCGGGCCCTGCAGACCTGTTCCGGCCGGGGTTTGTCGAGGCGCGCCAGGGGTTGGTGGATCAGGCCTTCAAGGCGCTGGATGACGGTCGCTATCGCCAGATCATCCGCGAGCGGCTGGCCAGCAAGCAGGGCATTCGCTGCTCCTTGGTGTATTGGCCAACGCTGACGCCCGAACGTGTGGAGGCGGCCCTGGCGTGTATTCCCGCCGCGGATTGGCGCTTTATCTTTGAACACCTATTGCTGGACCTGCGCCATCACAGCCGTGGGCTGCCGGATCTGATTGCCTTTAATCAACAGGCGGAGGCGTATCAGCTGATCGAAGTCAAAGGGCCAGGAGACCGCCTGCAGGATCACCAGCGGCTGTGGCTGAACGCCCTACACGCCCAGGGGGTTAGCGTCAGCGTCTGCCATGTGCGCTGGCAGGCCGAAACCGCCCAGACGTCTGATGACCCGTTATGAAAGTCGCGGTCAGGTCGCTGTGTGAATTTGCTGCCCGCACCGGCAGCCTGGAGTATCGCTATACGCCCTCGCCCAGCGCGGAAGAGGGAATTGCTGGGCACCAATGGGTGCAGTCGCAACGCCCGGCCGGGTATCAGGCGGAGTACCTGCTGGAAGGGGCGTGCCTGGGCGTTCAGTTACGCGGTCGCGCGGACGGCTACCACGCAGATGACACGCCGGTTTACCTGGAAGAAATCAAGACCCACCGAGGTGACCTGTCGCGCATCGGTGCGGGCCAGCATCGCCTGCACTGGGCGCAGCTCAAGGTGTATGGCGCCCTGTTATGCCAGCGCGATAGCCTGAACGAGGTAGAGCTGCGTCTGGTGTATGTGGATATCAGCAGCCACCAGGAAACCGTTGAGCAGGCGTGCATGACGCGGGCAAAGCTGATGGCCGAGCTGGAAGCCCTGTGCCGCCGGTTCAAGGCCTGGCACCGTCAGGAGCAGCAACACCGCGGCGAGCGGGATCAGGCGCTGCAGCAGCTGCGCTTTCCGTTTGCCGATTTTCGCCCCCACCAGCGCAGCCTGAGTGAGACGGTCTATAAAGCCGCCAGCACCCAGCGCACCCTGCTACTGGAAGCACCCACCGGCCTGGGCAAAACCCTGGGTGTGCTGTTTCCTGCCTTGATGGCCATGCCAGCGCAGCAGCTGGACCGCTTGTTTGTACTCACCGCCCGCACCACCGGGCGCGAACCCGTGCTGGCCAGCCTGCAGCAGCTGGTCGATACCTCAGTCTCATCTACGGCCTCGCCTCTGCCGCTCAGAATCGTCGAGCTGACCGCCAAGGAGAAAGCCTGCGAATACCCTGACCGCGCCTGCCACGGCGATAGCTGCCCGCTGGCCAGCGGCTTCTTCGACCGCCTGCCTGCGGCCAGGGAAGCGGCCGCCCAGGCACGCTGGCTCACCCGGCAGCGCCTTCAGCAGCTGGCGGCCGAGCATGCGATCTGCCCGTATTACCTCGGCCAGGAAATGGCCCGCTGGAGCGATGTGGTGGTCGGCGATGTGAACCATTACTTCGACCGTCAGGCGCTGCTCTACGGGCTGACCCGCCAGAACCGCTGGCGGGTGATGCCGCTGGTGGATGAAGCCCACAATCTGGTCGAGCGCGCCCGCGGTATGTATTCCGCCCGCTTGCGCCAAGCGGATATCCGTAGTGCCAAGCGCGCCGCGCCGAAAAGCCTGGCCCCCACCTTTGAGGCGCTTCAGCGGGCCTGGCGACGCCTGATCAAGGCCTACGATAATGCCCCGGCCAGTGACGAACCGCTGACCCGTTATCTGGAAGAAGTGCCCGACGAGCTGAATCGCGCCTTGCAGCGGCTGGTGAATGATCTGACCGCCTATATGACCGAGCAGGCGGTGGTGCCCGAGCTGCAGACGCTGCTGTTTGATGCCCTGGGCTTTATGCGCCTGGCGGAAGACTTTGGCGAGCATTCGCTGTGCTCGGTAATGCTGGAGAGCCGTCAGAGCCGCCAGGGTGGCCGTGCTCGCCCAGGGCGCTTGGCTACCCTGGCGATTGACAATGTGGTGCCGGGGGATCTGATTGCCGAGCGCTTCAAGGCCGCCCATGCCTGCGTGCTGTTTTCGGCCACCCTGACGCCGACGCGCTTTTACCGTGACCTCTTGAGCCTGCCACCCCGCACGGTGGCGCAGACGATTGCCAGCCCGTTCCGTGCCGCCCAGGTCGAGGTGCGTTATCCGCGGATCAGCACCCGCTATCGCGACCGGGAGCGCTCGCTGGCGCCAATTGCCCAGCGGGTCAGCCGCCAGTATGCGGCGCAACCGGGGAACTATCTGATCTACCTCAGCAGCTTTGCCTATCTGCAGCGCCTGCAGCACCATCTGGCCGCCGTTGACCCGTCGCTGCCCCTGCATGCCCAGAAGGCCGGTATGCGTGAAGCGGAGCGCGAGGCCTTTATTGAGGTGTTCCGCCGCCAGCGCGGGGTGGTTGGGCTGGCCGTGCTGGGCGGAGTCTTTGCCGAGGGCATTGATCTGCCAGGCGATGCCCTGGTCGGCGTCTACATTGCCACTCTGGGCCTGCCGCCCTTTGGCCACTTTCAACAAGCCCAGGCGGCCCGGCTGCAGGCCCGCTTTGGGCAGGGCGATGACGATACCTATCTTTACCCCGGCCTACAGAAAGTGGTGCAGGCGGCCGGGCGGGTCATCCGCAGCCCGGATGATAACGGCCTGATCGAGTTGTTGGATGACCGCTTTACCGCCCCAAAACTGCAGGCGTTATTGCCCGGCTGGTGGAAAGCCTAGCCTCTGTGAGCGCTACACAGGCAATACTGCGCCGTCAGCGCGGGGTTCCGTGCCGCCTTGTAAAACGCCGTTGTCCTGTGCGCGTAGAATGATCTGGCCGCGCCCGAAGGTCAGGCCATCGTTGGCTCTGACAATAGCATGGCCGCGCCGGGCCAGCGCCTGGGCCAGGTGGTCGGGGAAATCGGGTTCGACCTCCACCGTTCTGCCATGGGTCCACTTCCAGCGCGGCTTATCCAGCGCCGCCTGGGGGTTAAGCAACTCTTCCAGCAGGGCGATGATGACCTGCACATGCCCCTGGGGCTGCATGAAACCGCCCATGACGCCAAAGGGCCCAACCGCCTGATGGTTGCGGGTAATAAAGCCCGGAATAATTGTATGGTAAGGGCGCTTGCCCGCTGCCAGCACGTTGGCGTCGTTCGGGTTGAGTGAAAACGACCAGCCACGGTTCTGCAGGCTGATACCCGTACCTGGCACCACCATGCCGGAACCGAAGCCGTCAAAGTTGCTCTGGATAAACGACACCATATTGCCTTCCGCATCCGCCGTGGCCAGATAGACGGTACCGCCCTTGATGGGATTGCCATGCTCAGGGAGGAGGGCGTGTTCGCCAATCAGGCGAGCGCGGGCGGCCAGGTAATCTGCTGACAGCATCTGTTCCGGGCTTGCGGCCATCTCAGCGGGCTCAGTGATGTAATGCAGGCCATCCACATAGGCCAGCTTGGTGGCCTCAATGCGCCGATGCAGGGCGTCTGCCGGGTTGCGTGGCTCGTTGCCAAGGGTTTCCAGCATGCCCAGCGCCTGCAGGGCAATCATGCCGCTGCCGTTAGGCGGAATCTCCCAGACGTCGTGGCCGCGGTAGCGCACGCTGATCGGCGTGACCCACTCCGGCGTAAAGTCCGTCAGATCCTGCTTGCGCAGAAAACCGCCGTGCTGGCGTGAGAAGGCGTCGATCTCATCTGCCAGCTCGCCGCGATAAAAGGCCTCGCCTCGGGTATCAGCGATACGCTGCAGGCTTCTGGCCATCTCCGCGGAGCGCCAGCTTTCCCCCGGCTGCGGTGCATGGCCTGCGGGTGCGAAATGAGCAAACCAGTGGTTAAACTCGGGCTGCTCGCACTGGCGGTAGCGGCGTTCCGCCTGCTGCCAAAGCTGGCTCACGACGGGGGAAACCGCAAAGCCGCGTTCTGCCAGCTGAATGGCCGGGGCGAGCAGCTGTGCAAAGTCGAGCCTGCCAAAGCGCTCTGAGAGCGCGGTCCAGGCCGCCGGTGCGCCGGGTACGGTCACCGGCAGCAGGCCGTTGGCCGGCATCTCACTATGCCCGAGCGCGGTGACGGCGTCGCAGGAAATGCCTTGTGGCGCGGGCCCGCTGGCATTCAGGCCATACAGTTCACCGTTCATCCACACAATGGCAAAGGCATCGCTGCCCAGCCCGTTGGAGGTGGGCTCCACGACGGTCAGCGCCGCGGCTGTGGCAATCGCGGCATCCACGGCATTGCCGCCCTGCCTGAGAATATCGCTACCTACCTGGGCCGCCAGGGATTGCGAGGTGGCCACCATGCCATGCTGGCCAAAGGTGACCAGACGGCGTGAGGAGCAGGGGTAATAATGCGGGTCAGACTGCATGCTGAATCCTTCTGAAAAGTCATCGCGATTGTAAGGTGAATCTTGTAACCTCGGCGCTTATCATCGGCCTGAAACGTTACACCGGCGATGGGCAAGAAGATAGCAACCCGACGGCCTCCAGGTAGGGGAATAGCCACGTGAAAGAAAATATCGTACTGCTTGATGGTGGCATGGGCCAGGAGCTTAGAAAGCGCAGCCAGCGCCCAGTCACGCCGCTGTGGTCAGCCCAGGTGATGCTGGATGAGCCTGAATTGGTCGTCGCTGCCCACCGGGATTACATCGCGGCGGGTGCCCGGGTGATCAAGCTGAATAACTATAGCGCCACGCCCCAGCGCCTGGCCCGTGATGGCGACCCCGAAATGTTCGCGACGCTGCACGCTGCGGCGTTGAAGGCTGCCCATCAGGCACGGGACGAAAGTGGCCGGAAAGAGGTGCGCATAGCAGGCTGCCTGCCGCCGCTGGTGGCCAGTTATCATCCTGACAGCGTGCCGGATGAGGCGACCTGCCAGCGTGATTACCGCCGCCTGGTGGAGCAGCAGGCCACGGGCGTGGATATCTTCCTGTGTGAAACCATGTCGCTGGCCCGTGAAGCACTTGCTGCAACCCAGGCAGCGGTGGAGAGCCGCTTCCCGGTGTGGGTGGCATTCTCAGTGGATGACGGCGATGGCACCCGGCTGCGTTCCGGCGAGCCCCTTGCCGCTGCGGCCAGGGCGGTGGTTGCCGCAGGCGCCGAGGCGGTGCTGGTCAACTGCTCGGTACCTGAAGCAGTGACGGCGGCCATGGGCGAGCTTTCCGGCTTGGGCGTGCCGTTTGGTGGCTACGCCAATGGCTTCACCTCGGTGGTGGCGCTGCAACCGGGGGGCACCGTGGACAAACTGACCTCAAGACAGGATCTGGCTCCGGCCACCTATGCGGAGATTGCCCTGGGCTGGATTGAACAGGGCGCTACCCTGGTGGGCGGTTGCTGTGAAGTCGGCCCTGCGCATATCGCTGCCCTGGCCCAGTGCCTGGAGGGTGAAGGTTATGCGCTGGTATCCTGCTGCAGGCCTGATAACCTCAAGGTATGATCAAGCGTCTTCTGACATCAAGCAGTTCTCTGGCCACCTTCGGGCGTTTTGCCATGGTGGCCTGCAGTATCGCCCTGATCGATATCGGCGCACTATACGGGTTGCATGAAGGCCTTGATGCCAATGTCTATCTGGCGCGGGTGTTCTCGTACTTTATGGCCATGTCCGCCGGTTACTTTCTGAATCGCCATTTTACCTTCCATCATAAACAGCGTTTTCGTCATGTGCTGGAAGATTTGTGGCGCTTCTACTCGGTGTTTGCGCTGGGCGGCCTGATTAATTACGGCGTTTTTGCGCTAACGGTGGCGCTGGGTGGGCGAATGGGTATTATGCCCGAGGTCACCTTCTGGCTGCCTCTGCTGGGGGTCTGGCTGGGAGGCCTGGTGGGCATGAGCTTTAATTACGTAGTATCTCATCAGCTGGTATTCAAGGAGCCATGAAGCATCTACGCACCCTGGCCGAAGGGCTTGGCCGCTATCTGGGCTGGTGGCTGAGTGCGCTGGTGCGCTGGCGCGACCCGCTGGCACCCATGACGTTCCGACGCGCCGCTGTCCTGCTGTTGGGTATGCCGCTGTTCTTGCTGGTGCAGCTGATCCATGCGGTCTGCCTGCTGCTGGATGAGCTGCTGTTTCCCGGCTACCGGAAGGTGGTTATCAAACAGCCGCTGTTTGTGACCGGTATTCCGCGCAGCGGCACCACTTTTCTGCACCGTACCCTGGCCGTCGACCACGAGCGCTATACCACCTTGACCACCTGGGAGGCACTGCTGGCGCCGTCCATTGTGCAGCGCAAAATCATTCACGCCCTGGCCTGGCTGGATCAGTGCCTGGGTGGGCCGGGGCAGCGCGGTGTAAACGCCCTGACGCGACGCCTTGCAGGCGGGCTGGATGATATTCACGAAGTGGGGCTGGAGGCGGCCGAAGAAGACTATCTGGCGCTGCTGCCGGTGGCGGGCTGCTTTATCATGCTGCTGGCCTTTCCTGCTGCCCTTGGTCTGCAGCAGCTTGGCCATCTGGATCAACAAATGCCGCCAGCGCGGCGGAAGCGTTTGCTGAGCTTCTATTACAGCTGCCTGCAGCGCCATCTGTATGTGGACGGTGGCCAGCGGCGTCTGCTGTCCAAGAATGCCGCCTTCGGCAGCTGGCTGGAGGGGCTTTATGCGTTGTGCCCGGATGGGCGCTTTATTATCTGCGCGCGCGAGCCGCTGGCGGCCCTGAACTCCCAGATCAGCTCCATCGAAAGCGCCCATGCGCTGTTTGGCAGCGCCGTCAACGCTGACGCCTTTCAGCAGCTGTTTGCCGATCAGTTCGCGGACACCCTGGATCATATGACCAAGATCCTGGCCCGCTGGCCAATCCGACGGGCAGCCGTGGTGGATATGGCCGACCTGGGTGCGGCCCCCGGTGAGGTGATTCCCGCAGTCCTTGAGCAGTTAGAGGTTGAAGCCAGCGAGCGGCTGAAAACTCATCTCCTTGCGCTGCCGAAGCGCCCCCACCGCCCGCGCGCCAATAGCGGTGATACTCTGGCATTACCTCGCTCAGTGCTTGAGCAACGCCTATTACCTCTCTACTATCAGCTGATAGCTCTTCCTCACCGAAAGCGGATAACGCCGTGAACAAGACTGCCGAGTATTCATCCGAGGTGCCGCGGCTGGTGGCCGGACAACTACGTGTGGCGATCTTCTCGGATTCACTGGCCGAGCGTAATGGCACGGGCGCCTACTATCATGACTTGCTGGCTCATTTACACCACCAGGTGGCCGCTGTGGAAACCCTCCAGCCCAAGCCGCGTGGGCGGGTGAATATTCTTTCTGTCCCGCTACCCGGAGATGCCACCCAGCGGCTGGTGGTGCCCAATCTGTGGCGGGTTAACCGCCAGATGGCCGAGTTACGCCCCAATATCATTGTCAGCGTCACGCCCGGGCCTTTTGGCATGCTGGGGCTATGGATGGCGCGGCGTCATGGCTGCGGCTTTATTTCTGCCTATCACACGGATTTTGAGGGGCTGGCCGATCTGTACTGGGGGCCTGTCAAAAAGCGCGTGATCAATGGCTTTCTGCAAGGCATTAACCGCTTTATCAGCCGCCGCAGTGGCACCGTGCTGGTCAATAACAGTGACCTGGTGCAGCAGGTTAAGCGCCTGGGTGCGCCTCAGGTAGATATCATGGGAACCCCGCTGGAACCGGGATTTCTGGACGCGCCAGCGGTGCCTCCACCAGGAGCCCTGGCCCAGGTCTGCTATGCAGGAAGGCTGGCGGCGGAAAAGAATATTGATGCCTTTATTAAAGCTGCCCGATGCCATCCTGAACTGAATTTTGTTATAGGCGGTGACGGGCCGCTGCGCAAGGTCGTCGAGCAGGCGGCCAGGGAGCTTGATAATCTTGATTACAGAGGCTGGCTGAGCCGCGATAATCTGCGCGAATTGATCGATCAGTCGAGCCTTCTGGTGCTGCCTTCGCATATGGAAACGTTCGGCTCGATTGCCCTGGAAGCCCTGTCTCGCGGTCGGCCAGCGCTGGTTTCCGAGAATGCCGGTATCCACGATTGGCAGCAGTTGGCGGACGTGCTGATTCCGCTGCGCCAGGGGGAGAGCGTGGCCGATGTACTTGATACCCTGGCGGCCTGGCCCGCTGAACGCTGGCGGGAAAAGGCGCAGAAGGCCCGCCAGGCCGCCATTACACTGAACCAGCAAACCGTGGCGCAATGGTTGGACGTGCTGGCCGACCACGCGCGGGGAGGGCGGCCATGAAGGCCTTGATCAGCATTCATGATGTGATGCCTGAAACCCTGGAGCGGGTACGCTGGCTGATAGAGCAGCTACAGGATAACGGCCATGACGCCATTACCCTGCTGGTGGTGCCGGGGCGGGATTGGCAGGCGGAAGATATTCGCCAACTGGCCGACTGGTCGGCCCAGGGCATCGAGCTCGCTGCCCACGGCTGGCACCACAAGGCGGCGCACGTAAAAGGCCTCTGGCATCGTTTGCACGCCGCCCTGATCTCCCGCGATGTAGCCGAACACCTGGCCCTGGACGCAGAAGGTATAGAGACGCTCATGCACGGCAGTGCTGCCTGGTTTGAGCAGCAAGGCCTGCCAGCACCCAGCAGCTACGTGCCCCCCGCCTGGGCGTTGGGAGCCTTGCCCAAGGCACGCTGGCCGATGCTGCCCTACCGGCGTATCGAGGTGACTCGAGGCCTGCTGGATACCCGCTCCGGCCAGCTTGACCCTCTGCCATTAGTGGGGTTTGAGGCAGATACCCGCTTGCGCGCCACTTTTTTGCGCGCCTGGAATAGCATTCAGGCCGGAAAGGCCCGGCGTCAAAGGCGCCCACTGCGCATTGGCATCCACCCACAGGATGGCGAGCTGCTGCTGGCCGATGACCTGATGGGGTTTATACGTGGTGGATGGACCTCCCGGCGAATGGATGACCCTAACGCCGTCTCTTAAGGCGGTGCCGCAACTGACGACGTTGGCTGTCATTCAATTGCCATGATCCTGTCGTTGAAGCGTCATCTCGGCCTGTAAGGATGTTGGTGAATGATATCCCTTTCACTTCCATCTTCAGGTGTCCCATGCGCATCCAGACAACTTCATTAAATCAGGTCTTTCATCTGCGTTCGCTGCTGAGTGTGGCTATTGCTGGTGTTTTTACTGTAACGGCGCTGCAGGCGAGTGCTGATATGTCGTCACGTTATAACGACAATGACGGCGACATGGTGGCAGATATCCCTGCCGACGAATCCCAGTGGGTCGACCCTGATACCCTGATCTTTGCCTATACCCCGG
>NZ_VMQS01000110.1 GCF_007625055.1 Halomonas sp. | reverse complement strand
CTGATAATCAACAGTGGCTACCACCTTTCTTGGTATCCACTTGAACGCAATGAATAGGTAGAAGCCAACGTTGCTGGCTATTACTGCGATTACCGACCTTTAGAATTAGGGCCTGTTGGCGTTTTAGCTGTTTAACCCGTTACTTTCACCCCAACTGAAACGGATAAACAGCACCAATTTTCAGCAGTTTCGTCAGCTCATCCAGGGCGGTTAACGATTCGTTCGCCAGCTGCGGGTCGGCCAGGTCATCCGCCGCCAGGCGGTCTCGGTAGTGGCGGCTGACCCAGGCGGTCAGATCCGCGTAAAGCTCATCGTTGAGCAGAACCCGCCCTGACAGGGCTGCCTGCTCGGTTTCTGACAGCGCCACGCGCAGGCGCAGGCAGGCGGGGCCGCCGCCGTTGCGCATGCTCTGTTTGACGTCCTTGACGATCACTTCGCCAATCGGGTTGTTGCCGGCCAGGATGAAATCCTGAAGGGTCCGCCATACCGCTTCGCGCTCCTGGCATTCACCGGGCACCACCAGGGTCATGCTGCCATCCGGGTTGGAAAGCAGCTGGGAGTTGAACAGGTAGGAGGCGACCGCATCCTCCAGGCTCACCGCCGCTAACGGCACCCGTACCGGGATCAGCGGCGTGGACAGCCTGGCGCGCAGTTCCTCCAGAGTACCTTCCTCGTCCATAAAGGCCATTTCGTGGTACAGCAGCACCGGGCCGTTCCCTACGGCAATCACATCATTGTGAAAGACACCGGCATCGATGGCATCCGGGTGCTGCTGGGCAAACACCGTCTGTGCCGCACTTAAGCCGTGCTGGCGGGCGACGGCCTGGCTGGCTTCCAGGGTCTGGCGGGCCGGGTAGCGCTGAGGTTCCCGCTCGCCGCCAAAGGCCTGGCGGCCATACACAAACAGGTGCACGCCGGGCTCGCCGTAGTCGCTGCACAGGCGGGTGTGATTGGCAGCGCCCTCATCAGAAAAGGCCGGCGTGCCGGGCAGTGCCGGATGGTGGGCAAAGTGTGCGTCGGCGCGGAAAATCGCCTGCAGCACACGCCTGGTGGTGGGCGGCTCCAGAAAGCGATGAAAGCTCGACTGCAGGTTGGCCGGGGTGACATGCACCCGACGATCCGGCGAATCCACGCTGGGCGTGACCGTAGCAGCGTTGGCGGTCCACATGCTCGACGCCGAACACACCGCGCGCAGCAGCTGGGGCGCCTCACCGGCGGCGTGCCTGAGAATCTCGCCATCCGTGCCGCTGAACCCCAGCGCCCGCAGGGCACCAAGGTCGGGGCGCTGCTGAGGCGGCAACACCCCTTGCGCGTAGCCGGCATCCATCAGCGATTTCATCTTGGCCAGGCCCTGCAGCGCCCCTTCCCTGGGGTTGGAAACCCGACCACCATGGCTCATGGACGCCACGTTGCCATGGGCCAGCCCGGCATAATTGTGGGTCAGCCCCACCAGGCCATCGAAATTGACTTCACGTACTGTATTGATCATAACTTGATACCGGGAGGCAGTTTTTCCGGCATTTCCAGGCTGTCGGCTTCCATTGAAGCCACCGGATAGGCGCAGTAATCCGCGGCATAAAAGGCACTTGGCCGGTGGTTCCCGCTCTCGCCCACGCCCCCGAAAGGCGCCTCTCCCGAAGCGCCGGTGGTCTGGCGGTTCCAGTTGACGATCCCCGCGCGGATACGCAGCAGAAAATCCTCCCAGTCCGCCTGTTCGCCGCCAATCAGGCCAGCTGACAGGCCATAGCGGGTAGCATTGGCCAAGCGCAGCGCCTCCTCCCAGTCGCGGTAACGATAAACTTTGAGCAGAGGGCCAAAGTGCTCTTCATCCGGGATGTCCAGGCCGGTGACATCAATCAGCGCCGGGCTGACCAGGCTGGTATTTTTCTCCAGACGCAGCATGCGGTTAATGATGGTGCCCCCCAGGTTTTCGAGTGCCTCCTGGGCCTTGAGCAGATCATCCGCCGCTGCCACGCTGACCAAGCCAGAGTAGAAGGGTTCAGGATCGTTACTGAACTGCCCGGCCAGATGCAGCTCGCCGATGGCTTCGGCCAGGGCATCAATCAGGTGATCGCCCACCTCGTCATCCGGCACGATCAGACGCCGGGCGCAGGTGCAGCGCTGGCCACCGGAGAGAAACGCCGATTGCAGTATGGCCAGCACAGCCGCCCGCTGATCCGGGACATCCTTGACCACCAGAGGATTATTGCCGCCCAGCTCCAGCGCCAGTACCTTATCGAGCTGCCCGGCAAACTGCTCATGCAGCATGCCGCCCACCTTGGCGCTGCCGGTAAACAGCAGGCCATCGATATCCGGTGCCCCGGCCAGCGCCTGGCCCACAGCCACCCCTCCTTGCACCAGGTTGATAACACCTTCTGGCAACCCGGCTTGTAGCCAGCACTGCAGGGTCAGGTCAGCCGTCAATGGCGTTTGATCACTGGGTTTGAACACCACGCAGTTACCGGCTAACAGCGCAGGTACAATATGCCCATTAGGCAGGTGGCCCGGGAAGTTATAGGGCCCGAACACCGCCATGACCCCATGCGGCC
>NZ_VMQS01000109.1 GCF_007625055.1 Halomonas sp. | reverse complement strand
ATTGAATATAGGGGCAGATATGAAGGTAAACAACCCGTAGGATCAGGCGGTCAAGGATTTACAGCTTGATTTTACGCCTCAACCATCAAGCTCAACCACATGGGCTCGCGTGTCCATCCCGGCCATCGTGCAGCGACTGTGCGTTCAAACCGATACACATTTGTGGCTAGCTGTCTTCGCGGTTCGCGATGAAACGTCAACAGGCCCTAACACATCTGTTTTAAAAAAATAGTCGATAACGATGCTATTATTCTTTTTATAAGAATGGTTATCGCTCAGAAAGTGGACGAGGTTTAGGCGTGATGAAGCTTAACTATCATCATCTGTATTATTTCTGGCAGGTAGCCAAGTCCGGCCACCTGACACGAACGGCTGAGGCATTACATGTGTCGCAGTCATCGCTGTCACACCAGATTCGCCAGCTGGAAGAGCGCCTTGGGCAGGCGCTGTTTGTTCGCGCAGGGCGTCGCCTGGAGCTTTCGGAGGCAGGACGATTGGCGTTTGATTACGCTGATACCATATTCCGTCAGGGGGAGGAGCTTACCGCGCTATTTACAGAGGGTGGGCATGCACACCGTGAGGTGGTGCGGGTTGGCGCGGTAGCGACCCTGTCACGCAATTTCCAGGAAGGCTTTCTGCGCCCGCTGCTGGAGCGTAATGACCTGGAACTCAGCCTGCACAGCAGCAGCCTGGATGACCTGCTGCGTCGATTGTCGGCGCATCAGTTGGATGTGGTGCTTGCCAATCAGGCATTACAGGGTAATGACCAGCACCCTTGGCGCTCTCGGCGCCTGGCGCGGCAGTCGGTCAGTATGATAGGGGCGGCTCATCTGGCGCCGTGCTTTCCTGATGGTTTGCGCCAGCACGGCCTGATAGTGCCAGGTCCAGACAATGCCACTCGCCACGCCTTTGACCAACTGTGCGAATATCATCGCCTGTCGGTCAATATTGTGGCCGAAGTGGACGATATGGCAATGATGCGCCTACTCACTCGCGATACCCACCACATAGCCATTATGCCGCCGGTCGTAGTGCGTGATGAGTTGAGCGCTGGAACACTCAAGGACTTTGGCGCCCTGCCCGGCGTGTTCGAGGAGTTTTATGCCATTACTATCCGCCGCCAGTTTGAATCTCCCAGCGTTCAGGCATTGCTTAACCAGTCAGCCGACACTTTACTGGCAGCGGCTCAGCGTTAGCCTTTCATAGCGCCCAAGCCGCTTTATGAAGCGCATCAAGCTTAAGGCAGACACAGAAGAATGATAGTGAAAAGCATTGAGCATCACATTGACTGTAATGTTTCCTCAATGGCACGACGCATTACGCCTGATTCCGGGCGTATGTTGGAGGGAAAATGCGCCACCACGTCGCCATCGGCTGAGACCAGATACTTGGTGAAATTCCAGCGTGGCGCTTCAGATTGACGTGCCAGTTCGGCAAATACAGGGTGAGCATTTTCGCCCCGTACATGCACAGGTGCCAACATATCAAAGGTCACTCCAAAATTGACGAAACAGACGTCAGCAGCGCCTTCTTCGTCAATTTCTTGGTTAAAATCATTGGATGAGAACCCCACGACAGCTAATCCTTCAGGGCCATAGCGCTGATGAAGCGCTTCCAACCCTTCAAACTGCCCCGTGTAACCACAGCGGCTGGCGGTGTTGATCATCAGCACGGGACGACCGTCGATCAATGCTTCAAGATTGACAGTCTCACTGGAATGCAATCGGCGCATCTCATGCGCCTGCCAGTCGGCTGCCTGAGCGCTGTTGCTTGGGAAAGGAACCATTAGTGCCACCCCGAAGACGACAGCCAAGTACCCGTTAACCTTGTTAAATGTCGACAGACGGCCAGAAAGCAACCCCATTAGATAACCTCTTTATAGACAAATGGTTTAGAAACCTTCAAGCTTGATATCTAAACAATATTAGAATTAAAAACATTACTGCAAAAGCTTTGTATCATATACCCGCTTTTGCAGTCGACTTTGCTCCATCAGTACTTTCCGTTACAAACCCCCTGTATCTTATGTATTTTGCTGGCCTTCATATGGCGTAGCATAAAGCACGACGTATGGATCAGCAGGCGTTTAATTCAAGGCAAGCAGGAATGTCAAAACTGTCAGCATTTTCGAAAGAGCAAAATAACATTAGAAGCTAACAGAAAATCACGAGGAATCAAGGGGCAGGAAAACGGAAGTCTCACAGACTCGCCCCATCATGTACAGAACCGGCTGACCGGAACTGACCCGTACGACTGTGTTATTAGGGGACTCCCGTGAAGCATACCGAACTACCTGTCAACGAAGTAAAGCGTCTTGAAGAGCTGTGGCGATATAGCCTGCACGACAAACAAAACGACCTTGATCTGGATGCTATTACTCAACTGGTTGCAAGCTCTTTTGATGTTCCTATTGTGCTGGTGTCATTTGTCGACGAAGAGAGCCAATGGTTCAAGAGTCGTTTCGGTTTATCTGAGATTCAGACGCCACGCAATATTTCCTTTTGTGCTTACGCTATTCTTGAAGATCAGCCCATTTTTGAAGTCAAGGATACCCTTAAAGATGATCGCTTTTGCGAAAATCCACTTGTTACC
>NZ_VMQS01000052.1 GCF_007625055.1 Halomonas sp. | reverse complement strand
GCCGATGACCTGATGGGGTTTATACGTGGTGGATGGACCTCCCGGCGAATGGATGGTCAGGACGCTAGTTGAGAGTGAGTGTCTAGCGCTTGAAAACCCCTCAAGTAAGAGGAATACAGCGGGTCAACTGTGTGAGCTCGTCTCGGATGTCATCCAAGTGTCATGGAGCTGTCGTGGAAACGTCATTCGGGTCTGCAAGGATTAGATTGTCAATAATGTTTTCACCCCTATCCCCTATAGGTGCTCCATGCGCGTTCATACTCATCCGCCTAAACAGCATTCCTTTCTGCGTTCGCTGCTCAGCGTTGCCATTACCGGTGCTTTCAGCCTTGCCGCCCTGCAGGTAAGCGCTGATATGTCGTCTCGTTATGCCGATAATGACGGTGACCTGGTGGCGGACATTCCCGCCGACGAATCCCAGTGGGTCGACCCTGATACCCTGATCTTTGCCTATACCCCGGTGGAAGACCCGGCTGTTTACGCCGATGTATGGTCGGACTTCCTTGACCACCTGGCTGAGGCCACCGGCAAGCGGGTACAGTTCTTCCCGGTGCAGTCCAACGCCGCTCAGCAGGAAGCCTTGCGCGCAGGCCGGCTGCATGTGGCGGGTTTCAACACCGGCGGTGTACCGGTTGCGGTCAATTGTGGCGGCTTTCGTCCGTTTACCATCATGGCGGCAGAAGACGGTAGTTTCGGGTATGAGATGGAAATCATTACCTACCCGGGCAGCGACATCGAAAGTGTTGAAGATATTCAGGGCAGCCAGCTGGCGTTTACATCACCCACTTCCAACTCCGGTTTCCGCGCACCCTCGGCGCTGTTGCGTTCCGAGTATGGCATGGAAGCCGACGAAGACTTTGAAACGGCATTTTCCGGTTCTCACGACAACTCCATTCTGGGCGTCGTCAACAAGGACTATGAAGCCGCTGCCGTAGCCAACTCCGTGCTCAACCGCATGCTGGCGCGAGACGTGGTTGATGAAGATGACTACGTTTCTATCTTTACCTCCGAAACTTTCCCGACCACCGCTTACGGCACGGCCCATAATCTGACGCCTGAGCTTCAGGAGCAGATCCAGGAGGCTTTCTTCAGCTACGACTGGGAGGGTTCAGCCCTGGAAGCCGAGTTTGCCAATTCCGGTGAGGCCCAGTTTATTCCCATTACCTATGAGCAACACTGGAATGTGATTCGCACCATTGCTGATGCCAACGGCGTGACCTACGACTGCGATTAAATCGCTGATTCAACAAGATGTTGACGGCCAGAAGGCTTGCCTTCTGGCCGTATTGCTGTATCAGGCAAGCTAAAAACGGGATTGAGACCATGCTGAAGTTAAGCGGCCTGGGCAAGCGCTACCCGACCGGGGATCGCGCCCTGACCAATATTGAACTGGCGTTGCCCAAAGGCCAGGTGATGGCCCTGATTGGCCCTTCCGGCGCAGGTAAAAGTACCCTGATTCGCTGCGTTAACCGGCTGGTAGAGCCGACCGAAGGCAGTGTGACGCTGGACGGTACCGAGCTGACCCGGCTTTCCGGTCAGAAGCTGCGTCATGCGCGGCGTTCCATGGGAATGATCTTTCAGGAATATGCTCTGGTCGACCGCTTGACCGTGATGGAGAACGTGCTTTCTGGCCAGTTGGGCTATGTGGGCTTCTGGCGCAGTTTCTTGCGCCGCTATCCGCAATCGGCCGTGTTGGAAGCCTTTCGCCTGCTCGAGCGGGTTGGCCTTCCCCATGCCCTGGATAAACGCGCGGACGCCCTTTCCGGCGGGCAGCGCCAGCGCGTGGGTATCGCTCGAGCCTTGTTGCAAAGCCCCAAGCTGCTGCTGGTGGATGAGCCCACGGCCAGCCTGGACCCGAAAACCTCCCGCCAGATCATGCGTCTGATTTGTGAGTTATGCGCTGAACGGGGGCTGGCCGCCATTATCAATATCCATGATGTGGCGCTGGCCCAGCAGTTTGCGGACCGTATCGTTGGCCTGCGCGCCGGTGAGATTGTCTTTGATGGCCCGCCCGGTGAACTGACCAGCGACATTCTGACCACCATCTACGGTGAGGAGGACTGGGATACAACCCCCGAGCCAGAAGATGGTGCGGTTGATGAACGGGATGTCCCAACACCGCCGACGCCAATGGTAAGGGTTGCCGCAGGAGGTGTGCGGTGAAGCCGATCGAAGCAGCGCTCAGCGAACAGCGCCAGCAAGACGCTCAGGCCGGGCGGTGGCGTCGGCGGCCCTTGATTCAGTCTCCTTTCCTGCGTCTGACTCTGTGGGTGGGTCTGGTGGTTTACCTGATTCTGGCGCTTGGCAGCGTTGAGGTTAACTGGGCCAGGGTTGCCGAAGGTGCCGGGCGAGGGCTGGAGTTTCTGGCGGCCTTTACCCGCCCCGACTTTATCAGCCGCTGGGATGATATCTGGGCAGGTTTGTTGGAAAGCCTGACCATGACGGTGACATCCACCGTGATCGGTGTGGCGCTGGCTGTGCCGGTCGGCCTTGGGGCTGCGCGTAATATTGCGCCACTGCCGATCTATTGGGTATGTCGCGGGATAATCGCGGTCTCGCGCACCTTTCAGGAAGTGATTATTGCCATCCTGTTTGTGGTGATGTTCGGCTTTGGCCCCTTTGCAGGGATGATTACCCTGGCGTTTGCCACCATTGGTTTCATGGCCAAGCTGTTGGCAGAAGATATCGAAGACCTTGACGAGCGCCAGGTGGAAGCGGTGCGTGCCACCGGCGGTGGCTGGTGGCAAACCCTGAATTACGCCGTTCAGCCTCAGGTCATGCCGCGTCTGATCGGGCTTTCCATGTATCGCCTGGATATCAACTTCCGCGAATCAGCAGTCATCGGGATAGTCGGTGCAGGGGGTATCGGCGCGACCCTGAATACCTCGATCAACCGCTACGAATACGATACTTCTGCCGCGGTACTGCTGATCATCATCGCCATCGTATTGCTGTCCGAGTACAGCTCAAGTTTTGTGCGGCGCTGGACGCAGTAGCCTGTTTTCAGCCAATAACGTCAAGGAATGCACCATGCCTGTTTCCACTTCTTCTCAGGGGCAGCCTCAGTGGCGCCTGCGAACCACCAAGGCACAATGGCTTGGCTATCTGGCCTGGCTGGCAGGTATCAGCCTGTTTCTGCTGTGTTGGAAAGTCATCTCCGATAATACCATGTGGGTATTTGTCGAAGATGCCGGTCGCCAGGGAACGGATCTGATCAGCCGAATGCTGCCGCCTGAATGGACCTATGCCCATCAACTCTGGCTGCCCATGTGGGATACTCTCAATATTGCCACTCTGGGTACGGCGCTGGGCATCCTGATGGCCTTTCCAGTGGCGTTTCTCGCTGCCCGTAATACCTCGCCGCATCCTCTGATTCGCAGCCTGGCGCTCACGGTGATCGTCTCATCGCGATCAATCAACTCCCTGATCTGGGCCATGCTGCTGGTGACGATTCTGGGGCCGGGTGTGCTGGCAGGCATTATTGCCATTGCACTGCGCTCGATCGGCTTTGTGGGCAAACTGCTCTATGAGGCGATTGAGGAGATTCACCCCACGCCGGTCGAAGCCATTGCGGCTACCGGCGCCAGCCGTATGCAGGTGATGAGCTACGGCGTTCTGCCCCAGATATTGCCTGCTTTTGCCGGTATCAGCGTGTATCGATGGGATATCAATATTCGCGAATCAACCGTGCTGGGGCTGGTGGGGGCGGGCGGTATTGGCCTGCAGTTGAATGCGTCTATCAACAGCCTGGCCTGGGATCAGGTGAGTGTCATCTTTGTGATGATTTTTGCCACCGTCCTGGTCTCGGAATGGATTTCAGCCAGGGTTCGCCACGCCATTATCTGACAGTCTTTGCTCGCTTAGACCGGATGCCTATCATGAGCTATCGATATAGCTCATGATGTTGTCATGCCAACAGGTTCGAGAGACAGGGTTTTCAAGCTAAGCGGTCAGTATTATCAAATCACGAGAATGTCTCTTTTATTTATCGAATTAAACTTCTCATTTATATAGTTGTCGCAATTCATTACGCTTATGCATAAATCATTATAGATACGTCATGAATGCTATGATGTTGAAATAATTAGCGATAAATGCGGCTTCTGGTGGTTCTTATATGCCTTTCGAAGTTTCGTGTTTTTCAATTATCAAGGGGCATGTTAAATAATGCAGTCATTTTCAAACCCGGTCGGTGGTGGAACACTATGGTTCCACAACCTGTTGACCGCTGAGGGCACGCCGGTTGCCTATGACCCCCAGGCCCGTGCTTTTCTGCCGACACCACCCTTCTGTGTTAACCGGGATGTGATTGGCTGTAACTGGATTGCGCCTGAGCAGGGCGCTTTCTGCCGTTCATGTGCGATGACGGCATTGGCTCCTGACCTGGACATTCCCGATGTCATTCCCAACTGGGCGGAAACCGAAGCGGCCAAGCGCTGGGTGATTGATAACCTTGGCCGCTGGCACTGGTTCAGGCCAGAAGATCCGGGTACACGCCCTGTTTTTCACATGCTTGCCGATGGTTATACGTTGGCGCCGATGGGGCATGGCGAGGGCATAGTGACTATTAGCGTCTCTGAAGCCGACCCTGTGGTACGTGTGACGCGTAAAGAAGCGCTGAAAGAGCCTTACAGAACCATGATAGGACACATGCGCCATGAAATTGCCCACATGCTGTGGTGGCGCCTTAGCCTGCGTGAGGATTTTCTGGCGGCTTTCCGTGAGATGTTTGGCGATGAGCGCGCTGATTATGGCGCTGCACTAGAACAGCATTATATACAAGGGCCGCCTCAAGACTGGGAGCTTTTCTACCTGACGTCCTACGCGTCAGCGCACCCCCATGAAGATTGGGCAGAAACGACCGCACATCTTCTGCACCTGACCGATATTACCGACAGTTTTATTGCCACCGGCCTTTTAACCCCCGAAATGCCGAGCCATCGCTGGGACCCTTATGCAGAACCGGATACCAAGGTGCTGGTTAATGTTGCCGCCAATCTGGTGATGCGGGTCAACCACGTCAACCGTTCCATGGGGCTGTCGGACATTTATCCCTTTGTGCTTTCCGAGGCGGCTCACCGCAAGCTGGCCTTTGTTCATGACTGGTTGCGACGTGGTGCTCAAGGACGTTGATGCTGATCATCTATCGGCGGTCGTTTTATTGACCGGGTGTGGATGATTCCGCATGGGACGGCAGGGCAAACCGGAAACAGCTGCCTTGGCCGTCGCCGGGAGAAGCAACCTCTATGTAGCCACCGTGATGCTCGACAATACGTTTGCACACGGCCAGGCCAATGCCTGTGCCATCAAACCGGCTGCGCGGCTGTAGGCGTGAAAATACCCGAAACAGGCGGTCCTGCTGGTCAGGCGCAATGCCTATGCCGTTGTCTTCGACCGTGACATACCAGCGATCATCAGATTGTTGGCCTGTAATAACCACCCTGGGGGGTGTGTTTAGATCCACATATTTAAGGGCATTGTGCAGCAGGTTCTGCAACAGGCGCACCAGTTCATCGCGGCTGACGTACATCCTACCCAGCGTGGCTGACCCGCAGCGTCGTGTACCTGGTTGAGGATAGCGTGGCGAGGGGCGTCTGGCGTGAATGCCGGGTAAAGATCAATCCATTTTTGCTGCTCGTCATGTTGGCAGGCATCCAGCCAGCGCTGGCCGATCATGGTCTCTGGCGTAGCGCCGAAGAACGCCGCCATTGGGCGATTGGCAAACACCAGGGTGGTATCGGGCAGAAAACGGTTGAGCATGAAAGGGTGGTGCTCAGCGAGAGCCTGATAATCCACCTGCTGGGTGTCTGGGAACATGGTGCCTTGCCTGGGGTAGCTCATTATGGACGTTTGACCAGCGTCAGCCAGTAGTCTTCGACGTTCTGTATCGCCTGCAGGAACTGCACCAGGTCAACGGGTTTGGTGACAAAACCGGCGCAGCCCAGATCATAGGTATCGACAATATCCGATTCCGCTTCCGAGGTGGTGAGCACAATCGCTGGAATCCGCTTGAGATTGTCGTCCTGCTTGAGATGTTGCAGCAGGGTCTTGCCATCCATGCGTGGCATATTCAGATCAAGCAGAATGATATCCGGGCGTGGAGCGTCCTGATAGGGGGCCTGTTGTCGCAGAAACGCCAGTGCCTCAACGCCGTCTCCGACATCAAACATTTTGACCAGCAGCCGGCTCTTCCTGAAGGCCATACGGGTCAAGTGGACGTCAGCAGGTTCGTCTTCCACCAGCAGTACGACAAAATCATCCAGGCCCTCTTGTGAATAGGCGTTGGACGACGTTTCAGAGGATGGAGTATCCAAGCAATCACCTCGCTAGGGGTAAATCAAACAGTACGGCTATGCCGCCATCAATACCATCTTCCATGACGATCTTGCTATCCAGGTTGCGTAACGCCTTTACGACCAGTGCCAGCCCCATGCCTGTGCCAGGGTAGCGTTCATTGTGAGGCACCAGACGGGTAAACATCTCGAGCACCTGGGTACGGTATTCCGGACTGATGCCACTGCCATTATCCTCGATCCGGAACCTGGCGTTGTTGCCAAGGGGGAGTGCCGAAATGCGCACTCTGAGCGGTTTGTCGGAGCGGCGGTAAAGCCAGGCGTTGTGCAGCAGAACATGGAAGATCATCCTGAGCTGGCGCTCATCGGCCTTGACGGCAGGTAAGGGCGCGACTATCTCCAGTGCATCGCTCAGCCTCAAAGGAGATAATGCAGGCTCGGCACAGACGTTTTCAATCAGGGCTTCAACATCGATAATCTCCGGTTTGAGCGTCATCTCCAGGCTGAGGTAGCGCTGGATATCATTAACCAGCGCTCTGAGCTGGCGAGCCTGACTATCAATAAAGTCAACCGCTGTCTGGGTGCTTTGCGTGTCCAGTGTGACAGTCGTCTGAGGTTGAGGCGATATCTGCTGTGCGCGTTGATCAGAAAGCTGCTGCGACAGCTCCTGGGCAAAGCTGACCAGTCGACGGCTGGGCTCCTGAAAGTGGTGGGCCATCACCTGGCTCAACCTTTCCAGTTCCCGGTTACGAAAGGAAAGTTCTCTGATAAGGCGCTGGTTTTCTGTGCGAGTACGGCGCAAACGCATTAACAGCGCCATCAGAATAACGATCACGCCTATCTGAACGGCCGTCCCAATCACGGCCATCCAGAAAGTGCGTTGGCGGGATGCCTGAAGCTCAGCCGTTTGCAGGTCGACCTGTTCCTCCACACGTCTCATGTACTGACGCTCGGCGGACGCTTCAAAGTCGCTGGTGTCATACAGAGATGAAATCAGTACCTCACGCCCATTGACCTGGAAAGAGTCGGTATAGGTGCCCATCACCTTGACGCTGCCATCCGCCAGGCGGTGTCGAAAATACAGATGGCTGGCCTTGGCCGCGGCCGCGCGGCGAATTTCGCTATCGATCTGTGCAGCGTTCAATAAATTGATCTGATTGAGGTGCATGCCTTCCAGTTGTTCAAACCCGTAAAAGGCTTTGGCGGAAGAGTTTGCACGCTCGATGATGCCGGTCTCGACATCAACCATCCACATGGGAGCAGAGTGTCGGGAGAAAAAGCTCTCGAAGTCGGGCATGGCCCAGCTGGGACCGGCAACAAGCATGGTCAGTATGACGGCTAGAGACTGATAGAGTCGTCTGTAGGTGCACATTATCGATCATCCCGGCCGGGAAGCTGTCGAGGTAAGGTAAAAATAAACCGGCTGCCCTGGTGTTCCCCCTCGGACGCCACCCAGATCTTGCCACCGTGGCGTTCCACGATCTTGCGACAGATCGCCAGCCCAACCCCGGTTCCTTCGTATTGCTGGCGAGTATGCAGACGCTGAAACACCTTGAACAGGCGGTCTTGTTGTTCCGGCGCAATGCCAATGCCGTTATCGCTGACGGTCACCTGCCAGGTGCTGGCATCGGCGCTGAGCGCAACATGCAGGCCGATGGTCACGTCCTGGCCAGGCGCACGGTACTTCAACGCATTACTGAGCAGGTTCTGGAAAAGCCGGGTCATTTCATCGGGGCTGGCGTAAACCCGTGGCCAGCCATCGTCAATGTCGAAATGGGCACCGGCTTCACGAATAGCCGGTGTCAGAAAATGCATAGCTTCATCAATGGCTTCCCTGAGTGTTATCACCTGCATGGGCTGTCCCTTGCGGCCTACCCGGGAGTAATCCAATAGTGACAGCAGCATGCTGTCCATGCGTTGGGCGCCTTCATGCATGAAATGCAGCATGGTGCTGGTATCTTCGTCCAGATCATCACCGAGTTGGCGCTCCAGGAGCTGAGCATAGCTGGTGACCATGCGCAGCGGCTGGCGCAGGTCGTGGGAGGCGGCATAGGCAAAGTGTTCCAGCTCTCTATTGGAGCGCTCCAGCGAGGTGCGATACTGCTCCAGCTCCAGCTGAGTGGCATGTTCATCGCTGATATCTCGAATATAGCCATGCCATAGCGTGCTGCCATCTTCCAGGCGTTCTGGCGTGGCAATCCCCTCCACCCAGAGTTGATGGCCACTTGGGTGGTTGATGCGATAATGGGCTCGCCAGGTTGTCAGCTGATTGGCAGAGTGCCGGGTGGAATCAGCAATCCTTTGACGATCTGCTGGATCGATCAGCGCGAAAACCTTGTGAGCATCGTCGTGTACCGCCTCTGGCGTGAACCCATAAATGTCTTCAATCCCCTGGCTGACATAGGGAAAGCTACATCGTCCATCCGGATGCTGCCAGAACTGGTAAAGCATACCGGGCAACAGGGCGGCATGCCGACGAGTCTGCTCCATGGCCACCTGGGCCTGGGTTTCAGCGGTTTTGCGCGCTGTAATATCGCTGTGGGTGCCGGCCATCCACAGCGGCTTACCCTTCTCGTCCCATGAAACCACGCGGCCTCTGTCCTGCACCCATATCCAGGAACCATCGCGATGATGCATACGGACTTCCACATCATAGGCATCGCGTTTTCCGGCAAAATGCTCGTTCAGCATGGCCTCGGAATGGGGCAGGTCATCCGGGTGGCAAAATGCCATCCAGGTGTGGATAGAGGTAGGTGAAATCTCTTCCAGCTGATAACCGACCATACCTGCCCAACGTTCATTGAAGCGCGTTTCGCCGGTCTGGACGTTCCACTCCCAGGTGCCTGCGGCGGTGCCCCACAGAATGTTTTTCAAGGCATTACGCTCGGCTTCCAGCGCAGCGTGTTCCCTCTCCTGCTGCGTGATGTTGTGCAAGGCGACAAGGTAAGTGGGCGCGCGGTCGAGCCTGTCAATCAAGGCACTCTTGTTGAATTTGATCAGCTTGGCTTCAGTCTTGATCTGTTCTCCGTATAAATCAATTATGTGCCAATAAAAAGACTGGGGGCCGTCATTGGCACGCTTGAGCAGCTCTCCAGCCAGCTGGGTGGAGAGGTTGTCATCCGCCTGGTAGGTAGGTGAGAGGTCAAGAATGCCCTTGCCAATCAGGTCTCTTTTACTGTCAGCCTGAAAAAGCGCGTTTGCCGCCAGGTTGCTCTCCGACACAAGGGGGATGCCGTCTTTATTGACGTGCAACAGCAGTTTGGCGCTGGGCGAGTAATAGAAAAGGGCATTAAAACGCTGAAAAAGGCGTGACGTCCTTAAATAGAGTAGCAACAGCAACAGCATGGCAATGATGATGCCAGCCGCTAGCCCGATCATCAGCCAGAGACTCTTGCCATAGCGTTGTTGTAACTGCTGCCAGAGGGTCAGATCTTCTGGTGTAAAGGGGGCAACGCCGAGATCGCGATCGGCCCGTTGCAATGGCCGGTCATCCTGTAGGGGGACAAAGTTTTTAAGCGATAGGGTCTCCATGCGGACTTCCTGACTGGGCAAGGCCCAACGTATGGCGTCGACCACCGGCGCAAAGCGCGCGTCACCGGACGCTGTATCGCGATTGGCAAATATTCCCAGAGGGGTGGTTGGCATTGCCTGGGTATAGGCGGGGGGTATGAACAGCACAAACAGAAAAAACCAGATCAACGAAGGCGGCGGATCAGTCGAAGGGCGCATAAATGTTCTCGGTGTAATGTGACCTACTCAGAGGGCATAGCAGTGTCGTTCACTGCATCAATCTGCTGACATACCCGGTTTCGACCCTTCTGCTTTGCCTTGTAAAGCGCAGTATCTGCACGGGCCAGCGCCCCATCCGGACGACTATCAGTGGCGCATAATTCATCTACCCCGACGCTGGTGGCAATGCCAAGGGCCTTACCATCGGCATCCACCCGCATGGCTTCAACGCTGGCGCGGACCTTTTCCGCTACTTTAATGGCTCCTTCCAGAGGGGTATCCGGCAGCAGGACGGCAAATTCCTCTCCCCCAAGACGTCCAAAGATGTCATTTTCACGCAGGTTATCCGTTATAGTGATGGCAAACGCTTTAAGAAAAATGTCGCCCATCGCATGGCCATAGGTATCGTTGACCTTCTTGAAATGGTCGATATCCAGCATCAGAATGCTGGCTGCATGGCCCTGATAGCGTTTGACTCTGCCATATTCACTGTTCATGGCGTTCATGAAACTGCGCCGGTTGAGCAAACCGGTCAGGGGGTCATGCATGGCCAGGGTACGCAACTGTTCTTCCATGGCTTTGCGTTCGGAAATATCCTGATGAATACCCACCATACGCTCTGGCTTGCCATCACTGTCCCAACTGACCACATGGCCGGAGGCAAACTGCCAGACCCAATGCCCCTCTTTGTGCTGTAAACGGAACTCGCTCTGGTAGCGTTGGGTCTGGTTATTCAAGTGGTCGTTGAGTGCGTTATGAAAAGCGTTCTGGTCATCCGGGTGAATCTGTTTCATCCATTGTGAAGCAGTCGTCGGTAATTCAGGGTCGTCTTTGCCAAATCCGATGTTCTCAAGCAGGCGCTCACTGTTGTAGTAGCTGTCATCTTTCAGGTTCCATTCCCAGACGCCCAGGTCACCGCCTTCTATTGCCGCCATCATCAACTCTTCTGATTGCTGTAGACGCTGCTCCAGATGATGGCGCTCCATGGCATATCGGATGGCACGAAGCAGGTTTTCAGCTTTCAGCTGGTTCTTGATCAGATAATCCTGAGCGCCGGCTTCCAGAGCTCTCAGGGAAAAATCCATGTCATCATGGCCAGTCAGCACCACGATCGGTGTATTGCGCGCCATGGACTTGCAGCGGAAAACAGTTTCCAGCCCGTTGGAGTCTGGCAGGTTGAGGTCAAGCAGAATGACATCCACTGCTGAATCACGTATCTCAAGGTGCCGGTTCAATGCCTCCAGGCTTTTCAGCCAGGTAATCTGGTGTTCGCTACCGCTGAACTTGAGGCTGTAGCGGACCAGGCCGGCATCGCCGTCTTCATCCTCGATCAGTAGTATGTTGATTGCTTGCATAATGATGTTCTGAAACTCAAGGAATTGCCCGTTTGACAAGGTCGAACCAACACTCTGCCAGATGCTGCACAAATGCACACCCGCCAGTGGCTGAGTTGCATTTTTACCTCTAGATTAACATAAAGAAACTTTTCAGCTGTACCGCCGCGTCAGGCATCTTTCTCAACACTTTTGATGACGGTAACGTAGACAGCTTGCCGGGAAGCCAGTGAACTGAAAGGCTTCAGCGAGCGGCCTACACGCCAGCGAGTGTTACGGGGATTCTGCGTTTCTGGTCATGGTGTTTCTGTTTATAGGGTAGGCCCTTGGCTATTGGCGCCCGGATATTGCAGCGTGGCTTGTATTCAGGAACTTAAACCCTGCATGATGCATTACATCAACGGTAAGGGAGTTTTTTGTTGAAACGTCGCGATGTGCTTAAAGCAGGAGGCGCAGGTTTACTGCTGGGAACAGCAGGATTTCCTGCCATATTGAAAGCGGTCAATCGCTCGCCCACCCTGCGTGTAGTGGGAACTCATGTCACGCTTCAGGAGCCAATAAGGCGCCGTGCGGAGCAGGATCTGGGGATCAATATCGAGTTCTATCCTGGTGGCAGTGCTGAGGTGTTACTGAAGGCGGCCACAGACCCGGCTGCGTTTGATCTCTATGAGCAGTGGTCAAACAGTATTCGGGTACTGTGGCAGGCCAACACCATCCAGCCAATCGACACTCAACGCCTGACCTTCTGGAAAGATATCAATAACCTGCCCAAAACCGGCAAGATTTCGCCAGCAGCGCGGATAGGCCGGGGCGATGCACCCCATCGTCTGCTGTATGTCCAGCCGGACGGCACCCTGGGACATACACCGACTGACTCCATCAGCTTTCTTCCCTATGCCCATAATGTGGATTCCTTCGGTTATCGCACCGACGTCATTGAAGAGGGTATTCCCTATGAAACCGAAAGCTGGGGCTGGTTACTGGACAGCCAGCAGCGTGGTCGGGTGGCGATTATTAACGAGCCGAGCATAGGCCTGTTCGACCTGGCGCTTGCCGTCGAGAGCAAAGGTCTGATGCAGTTTTCTGATATTGGCAACATGACCCGGCAGGAAATCGACCAACTGTTTGAAATCCTGATTGATTACAAGCGTCAGGGTCAGTTTCGCGGTTTCTGGTCATCGGTACCCCACTCTGTTGATCTCATGGCAAGAGACGAAGTAGACATCGCCAGCATGTTTTCTCCGGCGGCTTTTCGGTTGCGGGGCATGGGAATTCCTTGTGCTTATGCAGCTCCGAAGGAAGGCTATCGTGGCTGGTATGGCGTTATGTGCCTGTCATCCGGCGTCGATGAAGAGCGCAAGGAACTTGCCTATGCTTTTATGAACTGGTGGCTTTCAGGGTGGCCCGGTGCCTTTATTGCCCGGCAGGGCTATTATATTGCAAACCCTCAACAGGCCAGGCAGTACCTCAGCGATGATGAGTGGAACTTCTGGTATGAAGGCACACCTGCTGGGAAGTCGATTCTGGGCACCGATGGGGCTGAAGTGGCAGTGCCCGGCGAAATGCGCCGTGGGGGAAGCTATCAGACCCGGTTTGAAAGGGTGTCCGTCTGGAACACCGTTATGGATACCTATGAGTATTCCTTGACCAAATGGAGGGACCTATTGCTGGCATGAGGCGGTTTTCCCACTGGCGTCTGAAAAACAGGCTCTTTGCTGGCTTTATGGTGATAGGGCTGGTTGGCGGAGGTCTGGCGCTTTTTATGGGGCTGGCCATCAGCAATATCTATACAGATTTCCGTCGCTTTACGCTGGTCAGTGAGCAGGTGGAACTGGGGTACGATCTGGCGACCAAAATGGTGGTACTACAACGCTTGTCCGAGAAATTCATACAGGAAGGTGACCGCTTTTCCGCCGATCAAGCCGATCTGGCGCTGGAGCAGGCTGAAACCGTGCTCGCCAAGCTGGAGGATGATGCCAGTGAGCCGATAAGGCGGCGTGCCGGTATCATGGCTGTCCATCTGGACAACTTTCAGCAGGCTTTTGCTGAGGTCAAACGGCAGCGCGAGCGCCAGAATCAGCTGACCAATGATGCGATTCACGCCGAAGCAGAGCTGCATGGCAAGCTGATCGACAGCTTTGCTGCCAGAATTCTGGACGCAGAATCCGTGGCTTTGGTCGAGCGGCTACGTATCTCGCTATTGCAGATAGAAGGCTTTACCCGCGACTACTTCGACTCACTTGATAATGCCCTGATTCGCGAAGTGAAGGGTAATGTGCGTCACTCCCAGGCATTGCTCCAGCAGCTTCAGGCCCTGCATCAGGGGGATTCCTTTAACGAACTCCTCACCAGAATGGATGCGTCGATACTTGCCTATGAAGAGGCGATTCTTGAAGCAGTTCAGCGCTCGCGAGGTTATCTTTTCCTGGTCAATGTGGTCATGGCGGCGGAAACCTATGAGATCCTCTATCAATCAGACCGGTTAACCGAAAAGTTGCGCCAGGAAATGCTCGTGATTGAAGAAAGCGTGGATCATAAAAGGCAGCTGGTGTTTTTGCTGGCGCTTATAGGTAGCGTCATCATGTTGCTGCTTATCGTGGGACTCTCCTATGCGCTGGGCCGCAGTATTGCGACGCCGATTGAAAACCTGGCGGGCATTTTCCGACGCCTTGCACGCGGGGAAACGGCACCTATCAAGTCCGATTATGAAGTCGGTTATGAGCTTCAGGAGTTATCCAGGGCATCTGAAGTGTTTCGCGAAAAAAATGCAGAAACCCAGCAATTGCTGGCGCGGTACCGTGAAATCAGTGGTGTGCTGGAAGAGAAGGTCAAAGAGCGTACCCAGGCACTTGAAGAAGCCAATCAACAATTGAAGGAACTTTCCCGAACGGATGGCCTGACGGGCCTGGCCAATCGGCGTTACTTTGAGGAAATTCTGGGGCGAGAATGGCTAACCGCGCAACGCAATGATCTTAGCCTGACCGTCATCATGCTGGATATTGATTACTTTAAGGCGTTCAATGACCGCTATGGACATCCAGCAGGCGATCAATGTCTGCGAGAAGTGGCACGCGAGCTGAAACAGCACGCTCGGCGTGGCAATGATATGGCCGCACGTTATGGCGGTGAGGAATTCATCGTCATCCTTCAGGATAGTGACCAGAAAGCAGGTGTTGCGATTGCTGAACGTATTCGATGTGGCTTGGAGGCGCTTGATATTGCCCATGAGGACGCCCCGATCAAAAAGGTAACCGCCAGTTTTGGCGTGGCGGCGGGCAAGCCAGCCGAGGGTTTCAACAGTGCTTTTGAACTGATCAAACAGGCAGATGATGCGCTTTACCAAGCCAAACAGACGGGAAGAAACCGTGTAGTGGCTGCTGCTACCTGAATACTTGAACAGCTCAGCGTCCGGGCTGAGGTCAGGAGCCATCAAGCGGGAATAATCCTGCCTTTACCCAGCCACGTTACCTGCACAAAACGTCCCTTCATGGCCCCTGTCGCTTGATACTGCGGTGGCAACACCGATGATGTATGGATGGGAAAACAAAAAAAGCACCCGTAGGTGCTTGATTTTCTTGATAAGGTGGTGGAGGCGGCGGGAATTGAACCCGCGTCCGCCGACACTCGCCCATTGGCTCTACATGCTTAGATTTCGTCTTTTGCTTTAACGCGACTGGCTCCGACGATCAGGATCCAGCAACGCGAGTCTTCTGAAGTTTAACGATTGGCGAGAAGACACCACCAACCGCGGTCCTATCATTTTTAGCTCGTATCTCCTCAGTGATGAATAGGCACATCACCTTGGAGCCGGACAAGAAGCTAGCAGTGTTTAAGCTGCCAGCGCGCCCTGAGCGTAGTTTTCGTCGTTTGCGACTATTATTCGTGATGTTGGATTTACGAGATACATCACGCTCTCGGCATGCACCGCAGGGTTTGTCATCGGCGTCGAGACCATGTCGCCCCCTTAACTTCAGCTCTACATCATAACGCTATTAACACTTTTTGGCCAGTCATGCTTTGTTGTGTTCACGCATGATGCGCCCTTTCTGGCGATTCCAGTCGCGATCTTTCTCGGTGGCGCGTTTATCGTGCAGTTTTTTGCCGGTTACCAGCGCCAGTTCGCATTTGACCAGGTTGCGCTTCCAATAAAGTTTCAGAGGCACACAGGTGTGGCCCTTATCCTGGGTTCTTGAAAAAATCTTGGCAATTTCCTTACGATGGAGCAACAATTTGCGCGTTCGTGTGGGGTCAGCGAGTTCGTGCGTACTGGCAGTATTCAAAGGTGTAATATGGCTGCCCAGCAGCCATGCCTCTCCGTTTCGCACAAGTATATAGGTATCGGTCAGCTGTGCCTTGCCGGCGCGCATGCTTTTAACTTCCCATCCGGCCAGTGCCAATCCCGCCTCGAAGGTTTCGTCGATATGATATTCAAAACGTGCCTTCTTGTTCTGCGCGATGACGCTGCTACCGGGGCCTTTTTGCGTTTTCCCTTTCTTCGTGGCCATGAAACCTCGTCATTGATCTGTTAGTTGCCTCTTCGCTTGGCAGAGAGGCGTGATACCATTTATGTATTACGATTACCGCCTATGATACGCCTTGGGCACTGTGAAGTCAGCGGAGAGGTCAATGCCAACCGTGAATCGTTCCGCTTTAGTGCGGCACACACCTCAGAAAATGTTTGATCTGGTCAACGATTTTGAACGTTACCCGGAGTTCTTGCCTGGATGTCGCCATGCCCGTCTGGTCGAGAGCGATGATAAGCACCTCATTGGTGAGATGACGTTGGGTCGTGCCGGCATCGAGCAAACCATAACAACGCGAAATGACCTATATACGCCTCAACGGATTGAAATGTCATTAGTCAATGGGCCTTTCAAGCATCTCAGGGGGCGCTGGTCGTTTACTCCCATGGGGGAGGATGCCTGCAAGGTCAGTCTGGAGATGGATTTCGAATTTTCCAGTCGTCTGTTGGGAATGGCATTCGGCAAGCTATTTCAGCAAATTGCCGGGCAGTTAGTGGATTCATTTACCAAGCGGGCAGATCACCTGTATGGCCGGTGAATTGATTGCTTCGATCCATGTCGAGGTGGCGTTTGCCTTGCCTTCCAAACAGCGCATCGTCGTCCTTGAAGTGCCTAATGGAACAACCGCTGCTGATGCCGTCAGGCTAGCGGATCTGCCATCGCTTTTCCCTGAAGTAGAGAGGGGCTTTTTCGAGCGTGCGCCGCTTGGAATCTTTGGCAAGGCCTTGAAAGCACCCGCAAACCACTTTTTGGCTGATGGTGAGCGGGTGGAAGTATATCGTCCGCTTGAAATTGATCCAATGGCAGCTCGCCTGGCGCGGGCGCGAAAACAGCAGCAACACTAGGGTCTGTTGCTGCTATGTTTGGTCGTGTTCTCAAAACCGTATTATTGGGACTGCGTACCCACGCCAAGAT
>NZ_VMQS01000008.1:25300-55260 GCF_007625055.1 Halomonas sp. | reverse complement strand
CAATCGGTCCGGTGTAAAGCGCCTGACTGCCGTTACCCGCTATCTCGCGCAGAATATCAGCCAGCGCCGGATTACGCAGTGTTTCACCCACCGCGACAGGATCGCCCGCGTCAGTATAATAGAAGGCTCTGGCAAGTTCGTTATCGCGCAGGGTGGCATCATCCGCCAGGCTGGTATAAAGGCGCTGGCTAACGGTGAAGCCTTCCTCGGCCAGCGTGATCGCCGGAGCAAACAGGCTTTCCCAGGGTAGTTGGCCATGCTCTGCGTGTGCAGTTTCAAGCATCCTGACAAGCCCCGGCACCCCGACAGAAAGACCGCTGTTAACCGCTTCGCTAAAGCTGAGTGATTCACCGTCTGCATCTATAAACAGGTTTTCATCAACGTCTGATGGTGCCTTTTCACGGCCGTCGAATGTCTGCACATGCTGGCCATCATAATGCATCAAAAAACCACCCCCACCGATACCACTGGACTGGGGTTCGACCAGGGTCAGCACCATCTGCACGGCCACCGCTGCGTCAATGGCGTTTCCTCCGGCTTTAATTACCTGATAACCGGCATCGGTTGCCAGCGGGTTAGCGGCTGCCACCGCAAAGTCCTGATTTTCCCAGCCTGTTTTTTCTGCAAAGCCTGTTTCGGTTTCCGGTGATATAGCCGGGCTTTCATAACTGAACCCGCTCGCATGCAGCGGCAACAGCATAAGGCTCAATGGTAGAGCGTATTTCCAATGGCGCATGGAGCATCCTCTTGATGAGTGGTCCTGACAACCACCCTGTTATAACAAAGCACTATCCTTACAAAGTACTATACGCAATTAATAACGCCAGAACATTTAGCGAAATCCGTTGTGGCAACCCCGCCATGCAAATGTGTTTGTCAGCAAATACCAGCCAATAAAAAGCCCGGCGGACTGCCGGGCTTTTTGGGGTTGCATAACGCCAGGACATCGCTTAGTTGAGGGTTTCACCCGCCAGCATGAACCAGGTTTCAAGCACCGCGTCCGGATTCAGTGAGACAGAGTCTATGCCCTGCTCCATCAACCACTTGGCCAGATCCGGATGATCCGATGGGCCTTGGCCGCAGATGCCAACATACTTGCCTTGCGCCTTACAGGCCTGAATCGCCATGGCCAGCAGCTTTTTGACCGCCGCATTACGCTCATCAAACAGGTGAGCGACAATCCCCGAGTCACGGTCTAGCCCCAGAGTCAGCTGGGTCAGATCGTTGGAACCAATCGAGAAGCCATCAAAGTGTTCCAGAAACTCATCCGCCAATAGCGCATTAGCAGGCAGCTCACACATCATGATGACCTTGAGGTCGTTCTCGCCGCGCTTGAGACCGTTGGAAGCCATCAGCTCTACCACCTCGCGGGCTTCCTCAGGTGTACGCACAAAGGGCACCATGATTTCGACGTTATCCAGCCCCATGACTTCGCGCACCCGTTTCAGCGCCCGGCATTCCAGTTCAAAGCAGGGCCGGAAGGCATCGGAGATATAGCGTGATGCACCGCGGAAACCCAGCATGGGGTTTTCTTCGCCCGGCTCATAGAGCTTGCCGCCAATCAGGTTCTCATACTCATTGGATTTGAAATCCGACAGCCGGACGATCACCCGCTGCGGATAGAAAGCAGCCGCCAGGGTGGATATTCCCTCAACAAGCTTATCCACGTAAAAACTGACCGGATCATCATAGCCTGCCGTTCTCAGATCAATTGTCTGCTGTAGATCCGAGGGCAGCGTCGCATATTCAAGTAGTGCCTTGGGGTGAACGCCAATCATCCGGTTAATGATGAACTCCAGACGGGCAAGGCCTACGCCGGCATTGGGCAGTCCTGAGAAACTGAAGGCACGATCCGGATTGCCAACGTTCATCATGATCTTGAAAGGAATCTCCGGCATGGCATCGACACTTGACACCTTATAGTCGAACTCCAGAAGCCCTTCATAGACATGACCTGCATCTCCTTCGGCACAGGAAACCGTGACATCGCTACCTTCGTGAAGTAATTGAGTCGCATCACCGCAACCAACGACCGCCGGAATACCCAGTTCCCGCGCAATAATGGCCGCATGGCAGGTGCGTCCGCCGCGATTGGTTACAATCGCCGACGCCCGCTTCATGATCGGCTCCCAGTCCGGGTCGGTCATGTCGGTGACCAGAATATCGCCGTCGTGAACCTTGTCCATATCATCAGGGCTCAACACGATCTTGACTGTCCCACGACCAATACGCTGACCAATGGCACGACCCGCGACCAGCGTGCGGCCTTTTTCCTTCAGATGGAAACGTTCAAGCTTCCCGCCTTCCTGTTGGGACACCACCGTTTCAGGGCGGGCCTGCACGATATACAGCTTGCCGTCATCGCCATCCAGCGCCCACTCGATATCCATCGGGCGCTGGTAGTGTTTTTCAATCGTCACGGCCTGTTCAGCCAGCGCCATCACCTGGGTGTCGTCGAGACAGAAGCGTCCCCGCTCCTTAAGCGCTACATCGATGGTTTCGACGGATTTACCCGCACTGGCATCGTCGGTATAGACCATCTTGATCAGCTTGGAGCCCAGATTGCGACGCAGCACCGCTGGGCGTCCTGCCGCCAGCGTTGGCTTGTGCACATAGAACTCATCCGGGTTAACCGCCCCCTGTACAACCGTTTCACCCAGGCCCCAGGAGGCCGTTACAAATACCGCATCGCGGTAGCCGGACTCAGTATCCAGGGTAAACATGACGCCGGCAGCGCCGGTTTCCGAGCGCACCATTTTCTGAATACCGGCGGAAAGCGCCACGTTTTCATGGGCATAGCCGCGGTGTACACGATAGGAAATCGCCCTGTCATTGAATAGGGAAGCAAACACTTCATGCACAGCGCGCTTGATATTGTCGAAACCTTCAATATTGAGAAAAGTTTCCTGCTGACCGGCAAAGGAGGCATCTGGCAGATCTTCGGCAGTGGCTGAGCTGCGCACGGCTACCTTGAGGTTGGGGTGTTGCTGTTGCAGCTGCTCGTAGGCATCACGCAAAGCGGCTTCAAAGTGGGGTGGCAAGGGGGTATCAATCACCCATTGACGAATATCACGGCCGGCTTCGGCAAGCGCTTTGACGTCGTCAACGTCAAGACGATCCAGAGTGGCATTGATGCGCTCGTTAAGATTTTCATGGGAGAGAAATTCCCGGTAAGCATGGGCAGTGGTCGCGAAACCGCCAGGCACCGTCACGCCAGCACCGGCAAGATTCGAGATCATTTCACCCAGGGAGGCATTCTTACCACCTACCCGCTCAACATCATTCATGCCCAAGTGATCAAACCACAGAATGTACTCTTCCACGCAACCCCCTCGCATTTAGCATCAGCACGGCCAGCGGGCCGCCCAAAGTAGACGTGGCTACCCTAGCATCAGCACCCCCTATTCGCCATTGGTCTAACATCGAAGGGGGTGGAGGATAATTACAACATCGATGTCATTCGGGCATTTTCTGTAGTGGCTACGCGAACCCCTCCCATTGCCTCAGCCAGATAAGCACCTGCCAAGATTGTTTTATGACTGCCAAGTCGTGACAATAGCGCTAATCAAGCCATAACCCTGTATTGAATGAGCAACCATCTGATGACACGCACCGCTTTTTTTATTTCCGATGGCACCGGCATCACTGCTGAAAGTCTGGGCCGTAGCCTGCTGGCGCAGTTTGAAAATGTCGAAATCCAGATGCTGACCAAGCCATATATAGATACCCTGGCCAAAGCACAGGCACTAGTTGCCGTTATTGACGCTACAGCTGTCAATGACGGCGAGCAACCTATCATTATCGATACGATCGTTGACCAGGACATTCGCGATGTCATTCGTCAAGCCACGGGGTTCAAGGTTGATATCTTCTCGACCTTCCTGAAACCGTTGGAACAGGAACTGAATACTCATTCCTCGTACAGCGTAGGCAGGACGCATTCCATTGGTAGCGATGACGTCTACATGGACCGCATTCACTCGGTACACTTTGCGTTGGATAACGATGACGGCGCACGAACCCATCAATATGACAAGGCGGATGTTATTCTGGTAGGCGTATCACGCTGCGGTAAAACACCCACTTCGTTATACCTAGCGCTGCAATTCGGCATTCGCGCCGCCAACTACCCGCTGACCGAGGATGACCACGATGAAGACGGTGTGCTCAAGTTACCCAAATCTCTGGCTCCTCATCGGCACAAGCTGTTCGGGCTGACCATTGATGCGCGTCGCCTCGCGGCCATTCGCAACGAACGACGCCCCAACAGTCGCTATAGCTCCATGGATCAATGTATGCAGGAAGTTGAACAGGCCGAGTCGTTGTATCGCAGCATGCATATTCCCTATATCGATACAACGCGCTTTTCAGTTGAGGAGATTTCCACCCGCATGATTGCTGACACTGGCCTGTCGAGACGCTTCTCACCGCGATAGCCTGAAGGAGACGGGGTTAAAGACCTTTGGGTGCAAAGATCCCGGGGGCGTTACGCCAGTAGCCCTTATAATCCATACCGAAACCGAAGACAAAACGATCCGCCACTTCCAGGCCACAGTAATCGGCTTTCAGTCCAGGCGCTGCTTTACGGTCATGCTGTTTATCAACCAGCACCGCCGTGGTGATACTTGCCGCCTGGGCGTCTTTGCAATATTCAAGGATAGCCGCCAGGGTGGCCCCTTCATCAAGTATATCGTCAATAATCACCACATGGCGCCCTGCCATCGGGACTTCAGGGGAAACACGCCAGAACAGGTCCCCACCGCGGAGTTCGCTGCGATAGCGGGTGGCATGGATGTAGTCTACTTCGAGAGGAAACCCAAGACGCGTCAACAGGTGGCCGGTAGTAATCAGGCCACCGTTCATCACACAGTAGAAAACCGGCAACTTGTCACCAAGATCCCGGGTAATTTCTTCAGCCATGCGGTCCAGGGCTTGCTCTACCTGCTGCTGGGTAATCAGGCAGTCGGCATCATTCATCAGCTCGCGCATGGAATCGCGCGACGCCAGTGTTTCATTATCTAACTTAGCCATCATGTTTCCTCTGGCGTTTACTTGAATGGGCCCTGATGGGCTAAAGGCCTTCTCGTAAGAATGCGTTTTTAGACTTCTCGCTTACCTGGCGGAACCAGCCAGCGCTTCCAGTCTGGCATGAGTACGACGCCAGCGGCCTAATGCGCTCAGCGATTCAAGCGTTGGTCGTGCTCGGGCATAGCGTAATTTCATAGACCGTCTTGTTACTTTCCCGATGCAGGCATCAAGTACTTCAAGTGCTGCAGCGCGATCATTACAGACCAGTAGCATATCGCAGCCTGCCCTTAGGGCGGCGTTGGCGCGCTCTGCAGGCGAACCGGCCACTTGGGCACCAACCATACTCAAGTCATCAGAGAAAATGCAGCCCTTGAACTTGAGCGATTCACGTAACATACCCAACCAGGCCGGTGAGAAGCCGGCAGGCCGTTCATCAAAGGTTTGGAAGATAACATGAGCAGGCATGACGCCATCCAGCACACTTGCCAGCTGCGTGAAGGGCACCAGATCATGCTGCCTGATAACACTCAATGGGCGCCCGTCAATCGGCAGGGCAATATGTGAGTCCTCTGCCACGCTACCATGGCCAGGAAAATGCTTCCCGACAGCCGCCATCCCGGCCTCATGCAAGCCCTGTATCAACGCCTGGCCAAGCGCGGTTACTTGTTGCGGATCCTGGCCAAAGCTACGATCGCCAATCACACTTGAGGCGCCACCATCAACGTCCAACACGGGGGCAAAGGTAATATCCAGCCCGCAAGCAGCCATTTCCATACCCAATAACCAGCCGGTATCACGCGCCAGCATCAGGCCTTCAGCCATGTCCTGTTGATAGTGTTGACCAAGCAATGCCATCGGCGGCAATCGGGTAACTCCCTGCTGGATGCGCTGCACCCGGCCGCCCTCCTGATCAATCGCAATCAGAAGGTCGGGACGATGCTGACGAATCGTGTCGCACAAGGCTCGCACCTGAGCAGCACTTTGAATGTTACGCGCAAACAGGATGACGCCACCCAGGGCATCGTTCTGCAACAGCTCTCGTTCATCCGACGTTAACGAGATTCCTTCGAGGTCAAGCATGACCGGCCCAACTGAGTGCGTCATGACACAAGCATCCTGAAAAAAACGGCAATTCTAGTCGATCATTGCCTACATGCAACTGATCAAGCAGCCTGAAACGTCTGAATGGCTCTCTCTATCATCTGATACGGCCCGCCTAGAGGTGGATCCAGACGGGCGTTCCGGGTACAGCGAACGCGAATACATCCAGCAGGTCCTGGCGTTCAAGCCGGATACAACCATGAGACAGGGGCTGCCCCATCGGTTCAGTGGCAGGCGTACCGTGTATATAGATATAACGACGCTGTGAATCCACCTGTCCACCGCGGTTAAACCCTGTTTCCAGGCCACACAGCCAAAGGATCCGAGTCAGGATCCAGTCTCTTTCGGGAAACTGCTCATGCAAGGCTGGTGAGTAGACTTCCCCCGTCCATCGGCGGCCCTGGAATACGGCGTCAGGCGGCGCACTCTCGCCAATAGCAGCACGCACATAGTGCCAACCCAATGGGGTCTGGCCACTGCCATTTTGCTGGCCGGCCCCCGCCTTGCCAGTGGAAACCTGCATAGAAATCCGTTCCGCACGCCCCTGCCACACCGTTAACAACTGCCGAGTAAGATCGACATCGATCCACTTGCCGGTGTCAGGAGGCAGTTCAATCAGCAAGGGTGTACGCATTGCTATGCTCCTTGCCCTCGAGCGCCATGCGTTCCGACGCGACCGGAGTTGGCAATGGTGCATTCATTGCCGCGACCACCACGGGGCGCAAGCGACGAACCAGATCGCGCACGGACACATGCTCCTGATAGTCTTTCTGGGCAATATCTTTAAGCGCATCCAGGCCAGAAAAGGTAAAAATCACTGTCCCCAGCATGAAATGCAAGCGCCAGAAACGCTCAGCATCAGGCAGCTCAGGTGTGGCCTGGCGCACAAGCTCAGTAAAACGTGTGAATACATCACCATATTGCTCCTGGATAAAACGCCGAAGGTGCCCTTGTGCCTGGCTATAGGCTAACCCCAGTAAGCGCATGAACACCTTCAGGCTGTTACGCTCAGCAGGTACAGACAGCACTGTTGTTGCCATTGTTTCCAACAGCACTTCCAGTGGAATGATGCTTCCCTGATAGCGTTCCTCCAGCTCATCCAATGCGCTATGAAAACGCACACTGAATGGGTCCAGATAGCGCGAAAATACCGACTGAATCAGGGCTTTTTTGGAGCCGAAATGGTAATTGACCGCGGCCAGGTTGACCTTGGCTTTGCTGGTAATGTTGCGCAATGATGTTTCAGCAAAGCCGCGTTCAGCAAAAAGGACCTCAGCAGTGTCAAGGATACGGGTCACTGTGTCGAGCTGAGCCATGAGAGTGCTCCAGAAAACAGGTGTTTAAAACATGAACCGATATTACGCCATGGCTTGCAGTCGCTCAACGCCTGTTGAATCAAAACTGACCCTCAAGCCTTGAAACAGTTGTCAACGGAAGATCAATAACACAGCTATCTCACGCAAGCCTCTGGTATAGCTACACAAAATTCAACACTCAACCTATACTGGACAGAGGCACATACTGTATACTTAATCACATGGTTCATTACGCCAGTTTTTGAAATCGACTAAATAATCAGCCCATCAATAGGTAACGACGCGTTGTTACTTATTTATTACCGACACCTTCAGGTGGGAGAGCTCCATGTCTCGTCCTTTGACTGCGCGCCAACAGAATGTTTATGACTTTATTGTCAAAACCATGGGTGAATTGGGTTACCCACCCACGCGTGCCGAGATCGCCAAGGCACTAGGCTTTCGTTCCCCGAATGCAGCAGAGGAGCATCTCCGGGCATTGGAACGCAAGAAAGTGATTCGCATTATCCGCAACACCTCGCGTGGTATCCGCCTGCCGGCACAGGAAAGCGCTGAAGTGACGCCACCAGTGCCTGAAACCCAGGTGGTCGAAAGCGTACCTGTCAGCAGCAACAACGGCGGGTTACCGATTATCGGCGAGGTTGCTGCAGGCAGCCCGATACTGGCCACAGAGCACATTGATCGTTATTGTCCGTTACCCGCGGAATACTTTACACCCAGGGCAGATTACCTGCTGCGGGTGCGCGGGCTTTCGATGAAGGATGTCGGGATTCTGGAAGGCGATCTGTTGGCCGTCCACCGTACCGAACACGTACGCGACGGCCAGATTGTGGTTGCCCGTCTGGATGACGAAGTGACTGTGAAGCGGTTCAAACGCGAGGGCCATCGGGTTCAACTGCTGGCTGAAAACGAGGATTTCCTGCCGATTAACGTTGACTTGCGTTCCCAATCACTGGAAATAGAAGGCGTAGGGGTGGGTGTTATTCGTGGAGGCAGCGGACAGGCACTGGGATAGCGGGCCTGCCCGCTTCAGGCGGCATTACTTACTGCATATCAATGTAGCGGTGGTCATTAAAGGTGGCCACCCACTGTGGGTGGTAGACCAGCAGGACACTTAGCAGCATACCGGTAATAAATGCTTCTGATGGCATCAAAAGCGGCAGAAAACGCGCGTATTCCCGGGCAAGATAGACTGCCTCGGGATCTGTGCCCGCCAGTACAATCAGACCCACCGCTGTCAACCCACCTGCCAGCGTTGCCAGTGCGGTCCCGAAAAAACCGCAGGCAAACATGAAGACCATCAGGTTATCAGGCATCTTGCGATCGACAAATCGCCAGATAAGGCCTGTCGTCAAGGCTGGCACTATCCCGGTCACCAGAACATTTGCCCCCAGCAACGGCCACTCGTTGCGACCGATCAGTACCATGGCAAGGTTGATCATAACGTTACTCAGCAATGCCAGCGGCGCCTTGAACACCAGCGTCATCAAGACGGTAAATACCAGGTGCAGGGTCAGCCAGTCCACTGCTTGCGCGCGCAGTTGCCACATAAGCACAACGGCGAGTGTCGCCGCCAGCCAACGATGTTGCAACGCAGTATCGTCCAGGAGCGCCTGCCAGGGCTTCAGCATCAACACCCAGACCAGCACTGCAAGGGAAAGCAGCCCGGAAAGCAGTAGCGCCCAAGGCGCCAGGACACTTTCGGAAAAAGACATATAGATACCACCTCAAGCGGTCAAAAGCGGGATTTCCCAGCGAATATTCCAGACCCTAATTGAACACAACCGTCTTGTTGCCGTGAATAATGACTCTGTCTTCAAGGTGCCAGCGAACACCACGTGCGAGCACTGATTTTTCAACGTCGCGCCCAAAACGCACCAGATCCTTTGGCGTATGGCAATGAGTAACCCGATGGATATCCTGCTCAATAATGGGACCTGCATCGAGTTCTTCAGTCACATAGTGACAGGTAGCACCTATCAGTTTAACCCCCCTTTGATAGGCCTGATGATAAGGCTTGGCGCCCGCGAAAGAAGGTAGAAAACTATGATGAATATTGATTACCCGGCCGCTTAAACGCAGGCACAATGCGGGCGGCAATATCTGCATATATCTGGCGAGAATGACACAGTCCGCCTCAAGTGCTTCTATCTGTGCTTCAACGGCATCGAATGCCGGCTGTTTGTCGTCAGGGTCTACCGGAATATGCTGGTATGGAATCCCATACCACTCTGTCAGTGAACGCATATCATCATGGTTGGAAAGCACGCCGACGATATCACAGGCAAGCTCCCCTGCCTGCCAGCGATAAAGCAGGTCCACCAGACAGTGAGATTCCTTGGACACCATGATGACCACTTTTGGCCGCTTGGCCGTGTCGGTCAAGGCCCACTCCATCTGAAAATCATCGGCCACGGGCCGAAAAGCCTGACTGAAAGCATCAGGACCGATCGCCAAGGAATCAGCCAGAATTTCATAGCGCATGAAAAAGCGCCCGGTTTCCAGGTCTGAATGCTGGCTCGCCTCGGTAATTGAGCCACCTTGCTGAGCAATGAAATTGGCCACTCGTGCCACTATCCCTACCTGATCCGGGCAGGAAACCACCAAACGATAATATCGGGACATAAAAAGACTCTGTGATAGCACTGGCCTGAAACTGGCGACGACCATAAATCTATTTCGCCATCCTGGGTTGCTTGCCTCTGCAGAAGGACAAACGACAACTACAGTGTACCGGATGCAGGCACGCTGATCACGATTGCAAATTGACCGCCAGCACCGCAGTGATTGTGGCCGCCCCCCTCAATCCCGTATAGTAATGTCCTTACTTTTTTTAGGCTTTTCACCCACGATGCATCCACCCCGCGTACATATTCGTCCCCGTCGTCGCCCCCCGCTGCAGTTACTGCCCCTTGGAGGATGCGGCGAAGTGGGAATGAACTTCACCCTGTACGGCTATGAAGACCATTGGGTAGCGGTTGATTGTGGCATGATGATCCGTCAGGACATGCCTGGCACCCCTCTTCAGGTTCCCAATCTGGATACCTTGAGTTCTCTTGGCGTTACACCCGCAGCGCTGTTTATCACTCATGGCCATGAAGATCATATTGGTGCGGTCGTCTGGCTATGGCCCAATTGGCAGTGCCCGATCTACGCCACCCCCCTGGCCGCAGGTCTTTTGCGACTCAAGTTTGCCGAACATGGCCTGAGTCCGGATAAGATCATTGTGGTGGAGCCTGGCGAAGCCCTTTCATCCGGGCCTTTCACCGTTCGCCACTTACCGTTACCGCACTCCATTCCGGAAAGCTGCGCACTGATGATGCTGGTGGGTGACTATCGCGTTCTGCATACCGGCGATTGGAAGCTGGATGCTCAGCCATTGGTCGGCAAGCCAGCTGACGCTGGACAGTTTCGCGCCCTGGCACCACTTGACCTGATAGTGGGTGATTCGACCAATGCGCCAATGCCGGGACATTCAGGCAGCGAGGGTGATGTCGCCCGGGCACTGGCCAGAACTATTGCCAACTGCAAGGGACGGGTCGTCATTTCCTGCTTTGCCAGCAATGTGGCACGGATAGTGGCCATTGCCCGAGCCGCTCAGCAGTGTGGGCGGCGAATCAGCCTGATGGGTCGCTCCATGGAGCGAATGGTGACGGTGGCCAGAGGACTTGGTTATCTTGACGAATTGCCGCCGCTGGTGCCTTCTCATGATCTGGGCTATCTGCCCGCTGATGAAGTCATCATCATTGCCACGGGCAGCCAGGGTGAACCACGCGCAGCGCTGCAGCGTCTTGCTCAGCGTCGTCATCCCTTTGTTGATCTGGAGCCAGGCGACAACATCATCTTTTCAGCCAAGGCGATTCCGGGCAACGAACGCCCTATTGAACGGCTGAAAAAACGTTTTACCCAGATGGGTATTACCCTGTTTGATGAATTCAACCACCCGGAACTCCATGCAACAGGTCATCCGGCACAGGAAGAACTGAGAACCCTCTACCGCTGGGTAAAACCGCGTCACCTGCTGCCAGTGCATGGCGAGGCGCGACATCAGCAGGCTCATCAAGCGCTTGCCGAGTCGCTCAACATTGCAGCCCCGCTGGCGCCACTAAACGGCGATCTGATCCATTTTGATGCCCACGGACTCCGCCATCAGGCGCGCTACCCCCAGCCGCCCTGCATTGTCAGCCAGAACAGCGTTGTGCCTCACCCTGGCCTGGAAACATCTACTCAAAACAAACGCCGTGGCAGTCTGTATCTGGCTTTACCTGTCACTGCCAGCGATGTTGGCTGGTGGCGTATCGGCCGGCTGATGCTGGACAACGCTGGAGCAGGCGCGCTGGATGAAGACAGCTTCAGCGACTGGTTGGACGAACAATTGAGCGACATTCATGCTGACACCCTGGCAGAGCTACGTCAGGCATTGCAGCCACGCCTGATCAACTGGCTGGCAGAACATATGCAGCACTTGCCAGATGTGCACCTGCAGATCATGGCGGCAGAAATGCCCGAATGGACCAAACCGGACCAGGAAAGCTGAGAAAGGTTATCCTCCTTGCCAGCGGGTCGCATCCTGCTGGTCTGATTCGCGTTCCTTCACCCAGTAATCGCCATCCCGGGCGTGCTCCTTTTTCCAGAATGGCGCTCGGGTTTTCAGAAAATCCATGATGAAGTCACAGGCTTCGAAGGCATCACGCCGGTGCGCGCTGGCCACCGATACACGAACAATAGGGTCGCCCGGCGCCATATAACCAATTCGATGAATGATTCTGACTCCCTGCAGCGACCAGCGATGCCATGCCTGCTTGCCAATGTCCTCGAGGGTGCGCTCTGTCATGCCCGGATAATGTTCAAGGGTCAGCCCTGTCACGTCAGGGGATTCATTGAAATCACGCACCAGGCCTGTAAAACTGACTACAGCGCCGACATCGCTGCGGTTCTCCAGAAGGTCCTTATAGGCATAAGCCATATCAAAGGCCTGCGTCTGAATACACACATCAATATTCATGGTTAGCCGCCGGTTACAGGTGGGAAAAATGCCACTTCATCATTGTCTGTCAGGCGAGCACAGTCATTCACCATCACCTGGTTGACTGCACACAAGGTGCGCTGATCACGCAGGATGTCAAAACAGCTGTCCCGAGCGCCGAGCAGTGATTTCAACCCGGCGATATCTTTGGTATCCAACGCATCCAGGGAAATACTGAGATCACTATGCCCCAGGCGCTCGCGCAATTCAGCCAGAAACTTGACGCGTACGCACTCGCCTACACAGCGGTCACCCAGATGTACTTCGCCTGTCGCGCTCTCACCGGCCACCCATGGCGCGACCTGTCTATCGTCAGACCCACGCTGGTAGTCACCGCTTTTGCCACCCACCTTGGTATCCAGTTGCATGCCTTCGATACGCATCGACTTGTCAACAGCCTTGCACATGTCATAAAGCGTCAAACAGGCGACAGACACGGCCGTCAGTGCTTCCATTTCGACCCCGGTCTGTCCTGTCAGGCGGCACAGGGCGGATACATGCACACAGTTGTTTTGCATATCGAGTTCGAAATCTACCGTCACCTTGGATAGCGCCAACGCATGGCAGAGCGGAATCAGTTCATGGGTGCGCTTGGCCGCCTGAATACCGGCAATCCGCGCGGTGGCGATAACGTCTCCCTTGGGCAGCCCCCCGTCCGCCAGCAACTGTAGAGTCTGCGACTGCATCGTGATGCGCCCCGAGGCCACTGCCTGACGCTGGGTTGGCTTTTTTGCCCCCACATCCACCATATGTGCTTCACCGTTAGCGTTCAGATGCGTCAGTTGCATATCAAATCACCCCAGTGTCAATCCAGACCGTAAATTAAGATTGCCAAATGCACCGGCCAGACATTACAGATATTCTTGGCGCCGCATAAAGCTATGAACCCATTCAGCAATACCTGGCACGTCGTCTATATCAAGGCGCGCTACCGTCTTACTCAACGGTCGGATATCCGTTCGTTTGAGCGCCGCTGCACACACCCCGTTATCATCCAGAATAGCGGGATCGCCCACTTCCTGACGATAGACTACCAGCTTGGGAAGGGGCCAGGCCTTGAACCCTTCGACGATGACCAGATCAGGCGCGTGCGGTGCCATCAAGGCCAGCAGATGATTCAGGTCAGGCTCTTGTTGCCCCGGTGTTTCCTGCATCAATGCGTAACGTTGATGAGACGCCACCAACATCGGAGAAGCGCCCGCCTTACGCAATTGGTAACTATCCTTGCCAGGTGTATCCACCTCAAAGGTATGGTGGGCATGTTTGATCACCCCTACCTTCAGACCTCGCTCCTGCAGGATTGGGAGCAGAGCCTCAAGCAGGGTCGTTTTGCCGGTACCGCTCCAGGCCGCCACACCCAGAACAGGAAACCCGGTGGCCACCAGGGGGGCAATCTCAGAGCTACTCATAGCGATCCTTTTTCAAACCGGTGACAAGCTTTATTCATCTTCCTGGGCACGCGGCAAGGCCAGGTTCAGGACGATCCCTACAATCGCGGCCAGGCTCACGCCCTGCAGAGTGAATTGACCACCCCCAAACTGCATCCCGCCAATGCCAAATACCAGAATCAGTGACACGACGACCAGGTTACGCGGAGCCGTCAATGACTGCCCTGCCCTGACCAGGGTGTTCATCCCCACCACAGCGATGGAGCCAAAAAGCAACGTCATGATACCGCCCATGACAGGACCGGGAATGGTCTGCAGCAGCGCCCCCAGTTTACCAATAAAGGCCAGCAGAATGGCGATGATGGCGGCAATTATCATATACATTGGATTGAAGGCGCGTGTCAGCGTTACTGCCCCCGTCACTTCTGAATAAGTGGTATTGGGCGGGCCGCCAAACAGGGCAGCCAAAGTCGTGGCCAGGCCGTCCCCAAGCAATGTCCGATGCAAACCGGGTTTTTCCAGGTAATTCTTACGTGTGACAGAGCCTATCGCGACCATGTCGCCGATATGCTCAACGGCAGGTGCGATGGCCACCGGGATCATGAACAGAATAGCCGCCCAATGAAAGCTTGGAGCTGTAAAGCCGGGCAAGGAAAGCCAGCTTGAAGAGGTAACCGGCGAAAAATCCACGAGCCCCATGATCAGCGCCAGCACATAGCCACTGATGATACCGCCCATGATCGGCACCAGACGCAACAACCCACGACCAAACACCGCCAGTACAAGCGTAATCAGGAGGCTGGTCATGGATAGGAAAATAGCCGAACCATAATCGATATTATCGCTGTTTTCACCGGTAGCCATACTGACAGCCACCGGCGCCAACGCCAGGCCTATCACCATGATCACAGGCCCCACCACGACCGGTGGCAACAAGCGATGTAGCCAGGCGGTGCCCTTAAAGCGTACAACCTGTGAAATCACCACATAGACCAGTCCAGCCGCCATCAAACCACCCAGAGTGGCCGAGACACCAAAACTGGCAATTGAGCCTTGAATAGGCGCGATAAATGCAAATGATGACGCCAGGAATACCGGTACGCTCTGACGGGTCACCGCATGGAATACAAGTGTACCTGCCCCCGCTGTAAACAAGGCAACACTTGGGTCAAGCCCTGTCAGCAGGGGGACCAGTACCAAAGCACCGAAGGCCACAAATAACATCTGTGCGCCTGTCAGTATCATCTTGGGCCATGAGTCGTTTTGCACGGCTGTGGTTGTATCGCTCACACGCTGCCTCCATAGAAGGAATCAATGTCTGACGTCCTTGAGCCGCTGGCGGTCTCACGACAGTCATTCAAAAAAATGCCCCCAACGCCTGTAGCGTAAGGGGCAGAAAATAGGGAATTACTTAGCGCGTCCCGAAGATCTTGTCACCGGCATCTCCGAGTCCGGGGACGATATAGCCGTTTTCATCGAGCCGTTCATCGACACTGGCGGTGTAGATCTCGATATCCGGATAGGCCTCCTGAACACGCGCAATGCCTTCCGGGGCCGCCACCAGGACAATCACCTTCATCTGCTCGCAACCACGCTCACGCAGCATATCAAGGGTGGCCACCATGGACCCCCCCGTGGCCAACATCGGGTCAATGACAATGGCCATGCGCTCTTCGATATCGTTGGCAAACTTGGCAAAGTAAGGCACAGGCTGAAGCGTCTCTTCATCGCGATAAAGACCAACCACACTCACCCGGGCACTGGGAATCAGGTCGGTTACGCCTTCCAGCATGCCCAGTCCGGCTCGCAGAATAGGCACAACGGTGACTTTCTTGCCTTTAAGGCGTCGCGTCATGATGGCTTGATCATTCCAGCCCTGAATTTCATGGTCTTCCAGTTCCAGCCCCTGGGTCGCTTCATAGGTCAGTAGCTTGGCCACTTCACCCGCCAGTTCCCGAAAACTTTTGGTGCTGAGATCCATCTCGCGCATAAGACCCAGCTTATGCTGGACCAGTGGGTGATTTATGGCGTGTACGCTCATGGAACTTCCTCGCGGCGATCAGACGTGATGACGACGTTTGTCGACTCGACAAACGTATAAAATTGGCACGTATTCTACTCTCAACAAACGCTCAGGTTAAGGGGCCGCGGGCAATTGCCATTCAATCGGGTCACGCCCCTGAGCGACCAGGAAAGCATTGGCCTGGGAAAAGTGCCGAGTGCCAAAAAAACCACGGTGTGCTGACAGCGGCGAAGGGTGGGGTGCTTCGAGAATCAGATGACGCTGTTGGTCAATCAAGGTCTTTTTCTGCCGGGCATGAGTGCCCCACAGCATAAAGACACAAGGTGGTGCTTGCTGACTGACCGTCTCAATAGCCCGATCAGTGAATGCCTCCCACCCTTTGCCACGGTGAGAAGCCGCATTACCCTGCTCGACAGTCAAGGCGGTATTCAGTAACAGCACGCCCTGGCGGGCCCAGCTCTCCAGACAACCATGGCGCACCGGCTGAAACCCGATATCGCTGGCCAATTCCTTGTAGATGTTGGCAAGTGATGGCGGCACCGGCACACCCGGCTGAACAGAAAAGCACAGCCCATGCGCCTGATTTGGGCCGTGATAAGGGTCCTGGCCCAGAATCACCACCTTGACGTTGCTCAATGGCGTCAACTCGAAGGCACGAAACCACTCGGAGGAATGTGGGTAAACCACTTTTCTGGCGGCTTTTTCAGCCGCAAGAAACTGCTTGAGTGAGTGCATGTAATCAGCCTGGAATTCGGCGTCCAATGCTTCTGCCCACTCACCCGATAATGGATTTGCCATACCTGCCCTCGTTCATACCCTTCAAGTAGCAGCCGCTTGCAGCTGCGCTCACGCTGGTTGAGCCCGATTACTTCTTGACCTGATCCACCAGCGGCTCGACATAGGCGACGCCCATATCCCAGGGGAACTGGATCCAGCACTGCTGACCTACTTCAGTCAGGTACTGATCAACCAGCGGTTTGCCTTCCGGTTTGGCATAAATGGTCACAAAGTGTGCCTTGGGCAACATTTCCCTGACGGCGCGGGCGGTTTTGCCGGTATCGACCAGATCATCCACAAGAAGCCAGCTCTCACCGTCGTGATCAACACCTTTAAGGATATCAAGCTGGTTTTGCTCCATATGATCGTAGCTTTTAATACATACCGTATCGATCAGCCGCACGTTCAACTCACGGGCTATCAGCGCCGCAGGAATGAGCCCGCCGCGCGTAATGGCAATGATCCCTTTGAAATCCCGTGCCACCAGTTGATGGCAAAGTTCGCGCACATCACGGTGCAGCTGATCCCATGAGACCGTAAAATGCTGCCGATAACGATGACTGCTCATAAAAGGTGTTACTCGCTTTCATTAAAGGAACATACCGCGAATACACCAAAACCGGCATCGCGAATTTTCTGGGAACCTCCCAGCTCAGGCAGATCGATAATGGTTGCCGTTTCAACTACCTGCCCACCGCTGCGCTGAATGAGGTTGGCAGCAGCCAGCATGGTGCCGCCCGTGGCAATCAGGTCATCCATCAGCAGGATACGGTCATTCTGGTGAAAAGCATCTGCATGCAATTCCACTTCTGAGTGGCCGTACTCCAGCGTATAGGTTTCACTGATGGTCCTGAACGGCAGTTTGCCCTTTTTACGTACAGGCACAAAACTGCAGCCCAACTCGTAGGCCAGCGGTGCGCCGATAATAAAGCCACGTGCATCAATAGACGCAATCGCATCAAGGTTCATTTCCTGATAGCGGTGTACAAAACTATCAATCAGCTTGCGAAATGCCGCGCTGTTCTGCAACAACGGCGTAATATCGCGGAAATTCACCCCTTGCTCGGGCCAGTCAGGAACCGTGCGGATAACGGACTTGATATAATCGCCGTAGATGCTCATTGCGTCTCTCATTGGGTCATCGAAGATGGAGGGTTAATCCAGGAACAGGAACTTGGCTACAAACAGAAGTGCCAGCAGGACAACCGCCGGGTTGAGGTCCTTGAAACGGCCAGACAGAGTCTTGATCGCCACAAAACTGATAAAGCCCAACGCAATGCCTTCGGCAATTGAAAACGTAAGCGGCATCGCCAGTGCGGCAATCAGCACAGGGGCAGCTTCGGTCGGGTCATCCCAGTTGGCGTGTGCCAGGCTGCCTGCCATCAACACCGCGACGTACAGCAGTGCACCTGCGGTGGCATAGGCAGGGATAGAGCCCGCCAATGGCGCAAAAAACAGGCTGACCAGAAACAGAATCGCGACCACGACCGCTGTGAGACCGGTGCGCCCGCCTGAAGCAATCCCGGCGGTGGATTCAATATAGCTGGTGGTGGTCGAGGTACCCAGGGCAGCACCTGCCATGGAGGCGGTGCTGTCAGCCATCATGGCTCGCCCGATGCGGGGCAGCTTGCCATTTGCGTCGAGAAGGTTACCGCGCTGTGCCACACCTACCAAAGTGCCAGATGTATCAAACAGGTCAACAAACAGGAAGGCAAAAATGACGCTGAGCATGGCCACGTCCAGCGCGCCCAGGATGTCCATCTGCACAAGGGTCGGCGCAATGGAGGGCGGCATGGACATCAGACCACCGTATTCATTGTGGCCCAGCAATATGGCCACAACAGTCACACCCAGAATACCGATCATCACCGCACCCGTCACCTTCAGGTAGGCCAGCGCAGTGATCACAAAAAAGCCAACCAGCGCATAAATGGCGGCCGGTTCACTCATATCCCCCAAGGCCACATAGGTCGCCTGGTCAGACACTACGATACCGGCGTTTTTCAGTGCGATCATGGCCAGGAAGAGGCCAATACCCGCCGCGATGCCAAGGCGTAAAGAAAGTGGAATCGAATTAATGATCCACTCACGTATCTTGAAGATACTTAACAGGAAAAAGCAGAAACCGGAAAGGAATACGGCGCCCAGCGCCGCCTCCCAGGTGTAGCCCATTCCGAGCACAACACCGTAGGTGAAGAAGGCATTCAGGCCCATACCAGGCGCTTGGGCAATTGGATAGTTGGCCCAGATTCCCATTATCAGACAGCCAATGGCCGCTGCCAGACAGGTGGCGACAAAGACGGCTCCGTAATCCATTCCTGCTTCAGACAGAATACTGGGGTTGACAAAAATAATGTAGGCCATGGTCAGGAATGTGGTGATTCCGGCAATAACCTCGGTTCTTATATTTGTCTTGTGTTCTGTCAGCTTGAAGTGCTTATCCAGAATGTTCATGAGTATGATTACCCTTGGTGCAAACGCTGCGGCGTCAGAGTGCAAGAAAAGCCGCACATATTACCTAAAGGCCAGCATTCATGCGAGCCTTAAGCAAATGAGCAGCCCATTTGAATACGCAGCACAAGGCTACGCTTTTCAGAACATCTAGTTTGCAATATCGAGGCCACGTGAACTCAACATACGTTCAACGGTTTCAACGATCACCTGAGTCTGCGGGTCAATTTCGATATTCACGTTATCTCCTACCTGACGATCGCCCAGACTGGTACGTGCCAATGTTTCCGGTATCAGGTTGACGCAAAATGCCACAGCGTCGCTTTGCTCGTTACGTCCCACCTCGCCTACCGTCAGGCTGATGCCATCTACGCCGATATAGCCTTTTTCAAACACAAAACGGCCTATTTCTGGTGACAGGGTAAACCACAGGCGACGATTATTCGGCGCTTCTTCAATCTCGCTCAGTGTTGCCATACAGATCACGTGGCCTGACATGGAATGCCCACCGATCTCGTCACCGAAACGCGCAGCACGCTCAATATTGACTCGGCTACCTTCAGTGACTGCACCAAGATTGGTCAAGCGCAAGGTTTCACGCATCAGATCAAAACTCACGCATTCACCGTCGATGGCGGTCGCCGTCAAGCAAACACCATTATGTGCAACGGAAGCGCCCGTCTTAAGCCCCTCGCGCATTTCGGCCGGCATCCTGAGAACATGTGTCCGGAATTGCTCCAGCTCCTTGATGGCGACCACTTCAGCTGTACCCTGAACGATACCGGTAAACATAGAGACCTCATTAAAGTACGGTCGGATAAATATCCACAATGAAAGGAAGACGTCATGATAACGGCATTATTGTGCCATTTTTAACGGCCAGGCACTCAAAAAGATGTACGCTGTATAACATCAGCACAACTATGATCGACGCGCCGATGCCTTTTTTTATCACTCTCAGGCCAAGGCAACACGCGCAGGCATGAACCGCTTAAAACACCCTGCTCTGGCGTATTTAGCGGAAAAAAACCTGCTTTAATAGCACTCTTTCAATATTTAATATCAGATAAGCCATGTAACGCAAAAATTCCCACCGCGGCATTTGACAAGTAAACCGCTTCACCTTAGACTTTTATCCAATCTGAAAGACGCCGATTTGTACCCGGATTGCGGGCGTCCACCGTAAGACCTTATGGTGAAGTGCAGCTAAAAGGGTGTGTCCAGCGTTGATGGCCACCCATCAGGGTGGCCTTTTTTAGCACCACTCAGCGCTTTTCACCCCCGCACGTTTCCATACCGGCTTACTGAATCTGGTCTGCACCTTTCATATGCGGCCAACTCCAAGGTAACGCCATGATCGAACTCATTAATGTCAGCAAAACTTACACCAATGGCAGCCAGGTCACTCAAGCGCTGAAAAACGCTAACCTGCATGTCCCAAGAGGCGCCATCCACGGGGTCATTGGCCTATCCGGTGCGGGTAAATCCACCCTGATACGCTGTGTCAACCTGTTGGAGCGTCCTACGGAAGGAAATGTGGTGGTTGATGGGCAGGATATAACCCGCCTGAAGGACGACCAGCTGAATAAGGCACGTCATCGCATCGGTATGATCTTCCAGCATTTCAATCTGCTGACGACACGCAACGTTTTCGATAACGTTGCCTTCCCTCTGGAGCTGACAGGGCTATCCAGACAGGCCATCAAGTCACGCGTTGAACCCTTGCTGAAACTGGTCGGTCTTGCTGACAAGGCCCGCCAGTTCCCCGCCCAGCTTTCAGGCGGGCAGAAACAGCGGGTGGCGATTGCTCGTGCCCTGGCCAATGAGCCAGCCGTTCTGCTCTGTGATGAAGCGACCTCCGCACTGGACCCGCAGACGACAACCTCCATTCTGGAGCTGTTGCGGGACATTAACCAGACGCTGGGTATTACCATTTTACTGATCACTCACGAGATGGAAGTTGTCAAATCGATCTGCCATCGCGTCAGTCTGATTTCCGCGGGTGAGCTGGTGGAAGACGCCGAAGTCGGTGATTTCTTTACTTCACCGCGCACGCAACTGGGACGAGACTTCCTGAATGACTTTCTTGAGCTAACCCCACCCAAGGAGCTGGTCGAACGTCTGCAACCCTCCCCCGACGCGCATACTCACCCGGTGGTGCGCCTGACGTTTTCCGGTGATGCAGTCTCAACACCACTGATTTCCCGCCTGGCCAGGGAATGCAGCGTAGATGTCAGCATTCTGCAGGCCAAGGTGGAGTCGATTCAGGAACGAACGCTTGGGCTGATGATAGCGGAACTGGTGGGCGACAAGCAGCAGACTCACCAGGCAATCACCTATCTTGAATCTCACCAACTTGACGTGGAGGTGCTTGGCCATGTCCAGCGCAATGATTGACCTGATTTTCCATGCCACGCTGGACACCCTTTATATGGTGGCCATCTCAGGGCTGATAGCAACACTGCTAGGCGTGCCGCTGGGCATCATGCTGTATGTTACCCGGCCACGTCAGATTCTTGCTCGGCCGGTGCTGAATCAGGTGTTGGGCATCATCACCAACATCGGTCGTTCAATTCCGTTCATCATTCTGATGGTGGCCATTACGCCCTTCACCCGTATGCTGGTAGGCACTTCCATAGGCATCAATGCGGCCGCCGTGCCACTCACTATTGCTGCCATTCCATTCGTTGCCCGCCTGGTGGAAGGGGCATTGAATGAGCTTTCACCCGGCCTGGTGGAAGCCGCTCAGGCCATGGGCGCAACCCCCTGGCAGATCATCTGCAAGGTTTTATTGCCTGAAGCCCGTGGCGGCATCATCACAGCACTGACCGTTACCCTGGTGACGCTGGTCAGCTACTCGGCCATGGCGGGTGCCGTAGGGGGCGGCGGCCTCGGTGATCTGGGAATCCGCTATGGCTATAACCGTTTCATGCCAGAGATCATGCTGGTTACCGTCATCATACTGGTCGTGATGGTGCAGGGCTTTCAAAGCCTGGGCGACTACCTGGTGCGCAAGAGCGATCGTAAGTAACTGGCATGCGTATTGAGCAACTTCTCTATAGCCCATAGTTATTAAAAATAATTTCTTATGCTTTAATATTAAGTCCCTTCAACAATATCCGCGAGGAAACCCATCATGAAAACATTTACAATCAGCAGCTTAACTGCATTGGCGCTGTCCATTAACATCGCAGCCGCCGATAACCACAGCCTCAAGGTCGGCACCGTCGCCGGGCCCGAGACAGACGTCATGGAAGTGGCCGTGCGCATTGCCGAGGAAGAATACGGCCTTGATATCGAGATAATCGAATTTACTGACTACGTAACACCCAATGCGGCACTGGCCGATGGCAGCCTGGATGCCAATGCCTTTCAGCACGAGCCCTACCTGCAATCGATGATCGATGATCGCGGTTATGAGCTGGCTATTGCTGGCCGCACCTTCGTTTATCCGATTGGCGCCTATTCCGAGCAGTATTCGGATATTGCCAACTTGCCTGACGGTGCACAAATTGCCCTGCCCAATGACCCTTCCAATGAAGGGCGTGCCCTGATCCTGATGCACAATGAAGGCCTGATCACCCTTGAAGACCCGAGCTTTCTGGAAGCTACTCCGCTGGATATTGCCGAAAACCCGCGCGACTTCCGCTTCCGCGAAATTGAAGCTGCCCAGCTTCCCCGGGTGCTGCCCGATGTCGATATGGCGTTTATCAACAATACCTTTGCCCAGCCTGCCGGGCTTACCCTGGACGATGCCCTGATCAAGGAAGGCCCTGAGTCTCCCTACGTCAACCTCATTGCTGTACGTGCGGGTGACGAAGAGCGTGAAGACATTCGTCAACTGGTGGATGCCTATCAGCGTGAAGAAGTGATCGACAAAGCCGATGAGCTGTTCAAGGGTGCTGCTGTACCGGGTTGGGTTGAATAAACCTCAACCAGATCCAGACTCAGCGCCTCACAGCGCCGTCAGGTCAGCTTATTACGGGCCTGGCGAGCTTTTTTCACCAAGGATAATTGCCTGTATGCCTCAGATTGACTATGCCCTGCTCAATCGACAGCTGGAAACCCTGCTCGATACCCGCGATTGGCTGACCAATAGCGCCCAGGTCTGTGCCTTTGTCTTTCATGAAGTGCCCGACCTTAACTGGGTAGGCTTTTATGTGCAGCGTACATCAGAGATGCTCGGTCTGGGGCCTTTTCAAGGCAAACCTGCCTGTCACCCCATCCCTTTCAGCAAAGGTGTTTGCGGGGCGGCGGCGCGTCAAAAAACCACCCAACGTGTTGATGATGTTCACGCCATTGCTGATCACATCGCCTGTGACGCTGACTCACGCTCTGAGCTCGTTATCCCTGTGGTGATGGAAGGCGAGCTGTGGGGCGTGCTTGACCTGGACAGCCCCATCCCAGGGCGTTTCAGCGACGTAGACCAGGAAGGCATTGAGCGCTTGGTTGCCACCTTTCTCCGCCATACGGATATACCCCTGTTATTCGAGCACCAGTAAGTACGCTGGCAATAAAAAAGCCCCTGGCACGATGCCCGGGGCTTTTTTCAGAAGCTGTAACAATCTATTTGAGCGGCATGACCTGGTAGGACCAGGCGGATTTGAACCGCCGACCTCCACGATGTCAACGTGGCGCTCTAACCAACTGAGCTATGGTCCTATGACAAGCGAATATGTGTTGCCGCCTGTTGCACAAACAGCGAATCTGGTAGGACCAGGCGGATTTGAACCGCCGACCTCCACGATGTCAACGTGGCGCTCTAACCAACTGAGCTATGGTCCTGCTGCTAAGCAACGGAAGCGTATTTTACGGCTTTATTACTGAAATGCAAGCAATTTGCGCGCGCAAATCTTGAGGCCCCACAGCGTACTTCATTCTGGTATGCCACCATGTGTCAATCCAACCGGATCGAGCAGGCGTTCAAGGGTGGCTCGATCAAGGTCAGTTTCCTCTTCGGCCACATCAATGATCGGCCGCCCGGCCTGATAGGCCTGCTTGGCAACGGTTGCCGCTGCGTTATAACCAATAACACCATTCAAAGCGGTCACCAGAATCGGATTACGTGCTAAAGGGGCTTGCAGGTTATCTTCACGCACCTTGAAAGTGGCAATTGCCCGCTCGCCCAAAAGTCCAGCGGTGTTAGCCATCAGGGTGATCGAGGTCAACAGGTTGTAGGCAACCAGTGGAAGCATGACATTCAGCTGAAAATTGCCACTTTGCCCCGCCACGCTGATAGCCGTATCCAGGCCGATTACCTGAGCCGCTGACTGCGCGGCAGACTCGGGAATCACAGGGTTGACCTTGCCAGGCATGATCGAGCTGCCGGGCTGCAGTGCCTCCAGCTCAATTTCCCCAAGGCCTGCCAGCGGGCCGGAATTCATCCAGCGCAAGTCGTTGGCGATCTTCATCACCACACAGGCAAAGCCTTTCAGCTGTCCGGAAAGTTCCACTGCCGCATCCTGGGAAGACAGGCTGGCAAAAAAGCTGTCATTAGGCACCAGCGTAAGCCCCGTCTGCTGGCTCAGATCCTTGGCCATCAAGTCGGAAAAGCCTTCAGGGGCGTTGATTCCCGTGCCCACTGCGGTACCGCCTTGAGCCAGCCGGCATAAACGCTGCATGGCACTGTCAAAACGCTCAATGGCCTGCCCTACCTGGCTCGACCAGGCGCCAAGCTCCTGATCCATACGCAGCGGCATGGCATCCATCAGGTGCGTGCGCCCGGTTTTCACCACCTGCGCAAGTTCTTCTGCTCGACGGTCAATGGTGGCCTGCAAACCCACCAGCGCAGGCCGCAGTGATTGTGAGACGGCAATCGCCGCTGATAGATGAATGGCGGTAGGAATCACGTCATTGCTTGACTGCCCCATGTTGACATGGTCATTGGGCGTTACCTCGATACCCTCGCGGCTGGCCAACCGGGCCAACACTTCATTAACGTTCATATTGGTTGACGTGCCCGAGCCGGTCTGAAAGACATCAACAGGAAAGTGGTCATCATGCTGACCATCGATAACCGCCAGGGCCGCCTTTTCAATCGCCTGGGCCCTGGGTTGATCCAGCAGACCCAGCTGGCCGTTAGTGCGCGCCGCCGCCAGCTTTATACGTGCTACAGCGTGAATAAACGCGCAGGGCATGGGCGTATTCGAGACCTGGAAATTATTGATGGCCCGCTGGGTCTGTGCGCCATAAAGCGCCTCTTCCGGGACTTCCAGTGCTCCCATGCTGTCTCGTTCGGTACGCATCGTCATGTCTACCTCCTGGTTTTATCGCTCATTTACGCTCTCGATCAGTGTTATTTTTCATTAAAAATCATCCTGTACGATGATCCAACCTGAAGGCAAGTGCGCACAACAACAAGCGCTGAAGCATGGGATGAGAAAAGTCATTTTTCACCCGTCGCTGCGCTACCACACAAATAATGTTGCAATGCACAAAAAGACCCTCTATACTGCAACGCAACATGCAGCAAAACGCATCCATTACTCATTTGTCTTCACGACTTAATGTAAAACCAATGCCCTGGGAGGGTTTAATATGCGCACTATCAACACTAACGAAATGACTCAGCAGTTTGACAACATGTTTATGGCACCGGTACGCGCTTTCGCCGCCCTGAATGTGGATTTCGCAGAAAAGATGTTCAACGCCCAGCTGGACGCCAGCAAAGCCTACGTTGACACCAGCATGGCCCAGGTTCGCACCCTGATGGACGTTAAAGATGCGGAAGGTCTGCGTTCTTACATGGAAGGCCAGCAGAAAGTAGCCAAAGAACTGGCTGAGCGTGTAAAAGGCGATGCTGACAAGGTTGTTGCCCTGCAGCAGGATTTCATGCAGCAGAGCCAGAAGCTGACTGAAGAAAACGTCAAGCAAGCCCAGGAAACAGCTACCAAGATGAGCAAAACTGCTTAATGGTCTGTTCCGCCAGCTAAGTGTTAGCTAGCACCAAGGCCGACACTGGGTCTCAGTGACAGCCTTCTGAAATACCGCCAGCTCGCCTGGCGGTATTTTTTTGTGTGGGGTGCCATAGCACTATGTACGCGCTACCAGCCGAGCGCCTGCTTGATAAAGGGAATTGTCAGCCTGCGCTGGGCAGACAGGGAGGCTTTATCCAGCTGTTCAAGTGACTCACACAGTGCACCCAACTCTCTTGGGCCTCGGTGCAGAATATAACGTCCGACGTCGTCTGGCAGCTGCATACCTCTCACCTTGGCACGCAACTTGAGAGCGGCAAGCCGCTCTTCATCATCAAGCGGCTGCAGATGAAAGGTCATCCCCCAGGCAAGCCGCGATGCCAGATCTGCCAGGCTAACATCCAGGTGTCGCGGCGCTCCCTTTGCGGCAATCACTATTCGCTTGCCCCCATCGCGCAGTCGGTTGAAGGCATGGAAAAGCCCCTCTTCCCAGCGCTTTCGTCCCAGCACGCAGTCAAGGTCATCCAGCGCCACCAGATCCAGACGTTCAATATCTTCCAGAATCAAGGGCGGAAAATGACCGATATCCGCCAAGGGAAGATACAGTGCGCGCTTACCAGCATCCGACGCGGCATGACAGGCAGCCTGCAACAGATGACTGCGGCCAGTACCATCGCTGCCCCAGATAAACAGATAGGGCTCGCCTTCTGCATTCAGCTGACTCTGAAGCTGACTCACCAGCGCCGCATTGCGTCGGCTGACATAGAAGTTATCGAAGGTGGCGTCGTCGCCTAGCCCAACCCCGAGGGGTAATTGTGCCGGTGTTCGGCTCATGATGAATCCCTTGTGTCAGGAGACCCACGGTTTTCCAGCTGCCCCTTTACGTTGGCATCCTGTATCAATGTGCTGCCATCATCATATAAACTACTGTTTTTGTAGCGATCGTGAGCTTCACGCAAGAGTACCATGATGACAGCTGCAGCGGGCAATGCCAGCAAGACTCCGATGAATCCAAACAGCTCACCGCCTACCAGAACAGCAAAAATAACCGCAACCGGATGAAGGCCTATCTTGTTGCCCAACAGTTTGGGCTGTAGCACGACGCTTTCGATCATCTGCCCGGCAGCAAAAATCGCAATAACCCCTAAAATCGCCCAGATGGTGCCCATCTGGAACACAGCCACCAGCAAGGCAATGGTCAGGCCGACGATAAAGCCCAGAAAAGGCACGATGCTGGCCAGACCCGACACAAACCCGATCAAGAGACCAAAATTAAGCCCGAGCAGGCTCAAACCCAGCGCATACAAGACACCAAGACACAGCATGACCAAAAGCTGGCCGCGCAAAAAAGCCGAGAGCACTTCATCACAGCGCCCTGCCAGCCTTAGGGTATCCGCCAGCCAGCGCCTGGGCACCAGGTCGGCCAAACGCTGCATCAGATGATCCCAATCGAGCAGCAGATAGAAAGTGACGACCGGCACCAGAGCCAAAAAGGTCACCCATGACACCAGCGCCATGCCGGAACGCCCAATCTGCCCTAACGCCTGGGCCAGATAGCCACCGGCATCGCGCCAATGTTTGGTCAGTACCTGCTGGATATTGTCCATCTCGGTTTGTAGATCATAACCCGCCCACTCTTCGAGTTTTGGCGCCAGTACATTCTTGACCCATTCGAACATGACCGGCAATGACTCTCCGAACTGCTTGGCCTGCTGAATAATCAAGGGCACGACAATCAACAGGCTGATCACCAGCACCAGCGCCATAATGAAAAAAACGCTGGTGACGGCCAGCACACGTCCCATTCCCCAATGCTCCAACCGGTCCGCCAGAGGATCCGCCAGATACGCCAATATCATGCCGGCCACAAAGGGCATCAGTACGGCATCCAGCAGGAAGATCCCCCCTACCAGCACCACCAGAAATCCCACTCCCCACCACGAATGGCGCATTGTCGACCCCCCTTGAAATCGTTTGAACATGGCTGGTTTCAGCCATCCGCTACGCTGACAAAGCGCCCTCGTCGGCTGCTTGAGCGGTGCGTGATGCTATTGTCGGTGTTACAATCCGTGTCTCGATTTATCGCCCAGTTTATATCAGGACTCGCCATGACCCAGACGCCTTCATCAACTCCTCAACCCTCGCTTAGCTACAAAGATGCTGGCGTTGATATTGACGCAGGCAATGCCCTTGTCGAACGTATCAAGCATGTTGCCAAGCGCACTTCTCGCCCTGAAGTGATGGGCGGACTCGGCGGTTTCGGTGCCCTGTGTGAGCTACCCAAGAACTACCGCGAGCCGGTACTGGTCTCTGGCACTGATGGTGTGGGCACAAAATTACGCCTGGCCATGGACCTTGGCAAACACGACACCATTGGCATTGATCTGGTCGCCATGTGCGTCAACGATCTGATCGTGGCAGGCGCCGAGCCGCTCCTCTTTCTTGACTACTATGCCACGGGCAAGCTCAATGTCGATATCGCCGCCGATGTGGTCAATGGTATTGGCACCGGCTGCGAACAGGCCGGATGTGCCCTGGTAGGCGGCGAAACCGCTGAAATGCCAGGCATGTACGACGGTGATGATTATGATCTGGCCGGCTTCTGTGTGGGCGTCGTCGAAAAATCCGAGGTTCTCGATGGCGGCCGCGTCGATGCTGGAGACGTACTGCTGGGGCTTGCCTCATCCGGTCCGCATTCCAACGGCTATTCGCTGATTCGCAAGATTCTCGAGGTCAGTGATGCATCACTCGACACTCCGGTCGATGGCATGCCGCTTGGCAACGCCCTGATGGCACCCACCCGCATCTATGTAAAATCGCTGCTCTCGCTGATGCGTGATACTGATATTCCCGTACATGCCCTGTCACATATTACCGGTGGCGGCCTGTTGGAAAATATTCCCCGGGTTCTACCCGATCATCTTGCCGCACATATCAACCTGGACAGTTGGAAGCGACCCGCCGTGTTCGACTGGCTTCAGGCCAATGGCAACGTTGATGAAGCCGAAATGCACCGGGTACTCAATTGTGGCATCGGCATGGTGGTCGTCGTGCCCGCCGCCCAGGCTGAACTGGCACGCCAACACTTACAGGCTCAGGGTGAAAGCGTCTATACCCTGGGCAATATTATCACACGCACCGCTGACGCCGTGACGTTGGAGAAGCCTGGCGTATGAGCAGCAATGTTACCCCTGATGCGATCACCAGCGAACTGCCCGCCATGCCTGCCGATACACCCAGCATCGTCGTACTGATCTCGGGCAGCGGCAGCAATCTTCAGGCGCTGATTGATGCGCAGGCCCATAACCAGCTGAGCGGCAAGATTGTGGCGGTCATCTCCAACGAACCGGATGCCTATGGACTGACCCGCGCCCATGACGCCGGCATTGACGCTGTGGTGCTTCCACATCGGGAATATGACAGCCGGGAAGCCTATGATGGTGCCTTGATCAAGGTGATTGAACGCCACCAGCCGGATATTATCGTGTTGGCAGGCTTCATGCGTATCCTGACGCCGCGTTTCGTACAGCGCTTTCTCGGCAGGATGCTTAATATCCATCCGTCATTGCTTCCCGCTTACCAGGGGCTCAATACCCACGCCCGGGTCTTGGCAGACGGTGCCAGCGAACACGGTTGCAGCGTTCACTTTGTCACTGAGGAGCTGGATGGTGGCCCGGTGGTGATTCAGGCGGCCTTGAACATTGCCGCCGACGACACACAAACTTCACTGAAAGCGAAAATCCATGCCCGCGAGCATCTGATTTTACCCATCGCCGTGAACTGGTTCCTCGATGGCCGGCTGCAATACAGCGGCACAGGGGCCACCCTGGATGGCATTGCCCTGCCCCCTGAAGGGCTGCGGCTAACGCATGAAGATGCAGCGGACGAGCTCGACGAAGCCTGAAGCTGACATCTTGATGGGCGCTCAGCGTTATG
>NZ_VMQS01000008.1:16106-25200 GCF_007625055.1 Halomonas sp. | reverse complement strand
CGGACGAGCTCGACGAAGCCTGAAGCTGACATCTTGATGGGCGCTCAGCGTTATGAACAACAAGGCATTGTGAAAAACAACAACGCCCAGCCCTTGAACCAGGGCTGGGCGTTGTAGCCACAGGGGACTCTGTCAAGGCCTGCACTCAGGTACGCGGCAGAGTCACTCCGCGCTGACCCATGTATTTGCCGCCTCTATCCTTGTAAGACATCTCGCAAACCTCATCGGATTCCAGGAAAAGCATCTGAGCGACACCTTCATTGGCATAGATTTTGGCTGGGAGATTGGTGGTGTTGGAAAATTCCAGGGTCACATGGCCTTCCCATTCTGGCTCCAAGGGCGTGACATTGACAATGATACCGCAGCGGGCATAAGTGGACTTGCCCAGGCAGATCGTCAGCACACTGCGCGGAATGCGGAAATACTCCACGGTGCGCGCCAGCGCAAAGGAGTTGGGTGGAATAATGCACATATCGCCCTTGATATCCACAAAACTCTTTTCATCAAAATTTTTCGGGTCAACAACCGCTGAATGGATATTGGTAAAAACCTTGAACTCATCAGCACAGCGCACATCATAGCCATAGCTTGATGTGCCATAGGAAATCACCCTTTCGCCATCAATGTAACGTACCTGTTCTGCTTCGAAGGGTTCGATCATGGCCTGCTTTTCAGCCATGCGGCGAATCCATTTATCCGATTTGATACTCATGTTGCCGTGTCACTCGCTGAAAGAAATCGTCGGGCCCTGCTGGTCATCAGTCCCGCTGAGCTGGGACGCCATCTGGCGGGCAATCTGAGCAAATGCCTGGCTTGCCGAGCCTTCAGGTTCCGAGACAACGCTCGGATTACCGGAATCCGCCAGCTCACGAATGGAAAGGCTTAACGGCAGACGCCCCAGCACCTGGGTGTCGTATTCTGCTGCAATCCGGTCACCACCGCCGGTACCAAAAATCGCCGCCTCATGGCCACATTTCTCACAGTGGTAAACACTCATGTTTTCCACAATACCCAGTACTGGCACGTTGACTTTGCGGAACATCTCGATGCCTTTACGTGCATCCAGCAAAGCAATGTCCTGGGGCGTGGTAACAATCACGGCACCGGCAACCGGGACACGCTGAGACAGCGTCAGCTGGATATCACCGGTACCCGGCGGCATATCAATCAGCAGAAAATCCAGCTCACCCCATTGGGTCTGGTTCAACAATTGCTGAAACGCTCCAACCACCATGGGCCCCCGCCATACCATGGGCTCTTTGGTGTTAACCAGAAATGCCATCGACATGGCCTTGATACCATGCGCCTCAAGCGGCAGGAACTTGTCTTCGCCTGCCGCCTGGGGCCGGGTGCCTTCCTTGACGCCCAACATCTGCGCCTGGCTTGGGCCATAGATATCCGCGTCCAGCACGCCAACCCGATACCCTTGGGCTGAAAGCGCCAGCGCCAGGTTGACGGTCACAGTGGATTTCCCCACGCCCCCTTTACCAGAGGCAACGGCAACAATATGTTTAACACCTTCCATCTAGCGTCACTCCTCAGTCTGATAGGCTGTCGGTATTGATCATACCCGCAAGTAGCGCAATCATAAACCGAAGAGGCTGATTGCCAATCCAATCCTCTCAGGCGCGGCTATTTCCTGGCCATGCTATCCAGCATCCGGTTAACGGCCTCCAGGTGCTCAGGCTCGTTATGGCACATGCCCTGAAACGTGGCACACACATCCAGGAAGGCTTTTAACTGCATATCCGGGGCCATCTTCATCAACCGCTTGGTCAGCCGAGTGGCCTTGGGCGGCTGGGCAGCGATGCGTCGGGCATGGGTCATGGCCACTTCCATCAGGTCCTCCGGCTCGGCCACCTCCAGCACAATGCCGTAGGCCAGCGCTTCTTCAGCATCAATCACTCGGCCAGAAAGCGTCAGCTCAAAGGCACGCTGATAGCCGATTTGCCGCTGCATGAACCAGGCACCGCCGTCACCGGGTATTATGCCCAGATTAAGAAAGGTCTCCCCAAACTTGGCACGCCGCGAGGCAATGCGCATATCGGCCATATTGGCCAGGTCAAAACCGGCACCTATCGCGGGGCCGTTCACAGCGGCAATAATCGGCACCTCAACGGCCTGCAATGCCAGCGGCATACGCTGGATGCCGCGCCGATAGCGCTCAGCCACCTCGGCCACGTCACCGGCAAAGTCACCTTCCCGGCTGGCCATGTCCTTGACATTGCCCCCGGCGGAAAACGCCGAGCCATCGCCGGTGATCACCAGCACCGACACATCCTCACTGCGGTTCACCCATTTCGCCACCGCTACGAGGTCGTCGACCAGCGCCGTGCCGGTCAGGGCATTACGCACATCATGGCGTTGGAAGGTTAACACGGCCACGCGGTTATCAAGGGTTAGGCGGGCATCTTTCAACTCGGGCAGCGTCATGCTGGCTCCTTTTTGATAGGCTCAGTGGGAAAAAATCCGTCGGCAGCGCGTTCAACGATCACCCTGGCATCCACCACGGCATACCCGTCGGGATAGGCAATCACCGGATTCAGATCAAGTTCTTGTATCTCTGGATAGGCCTCAACAATATGCGCGACGTTCAACAGCAACTCGGTCAGCGCCTTCTTATCAATCGCAGCCGCCCCCCGCACGCCTTCAAAGACCTTTTTAGCCTTGATCTGGTCAATCATGCAAGTCGCATCAAAACGGCTCAGCGGCAAGGCTCGGAAGGCCACATCTTCAAGAATTTCCACAAAAACACCGCCCAGGCCGAACATCAGCACCGGGCCGAAGATCGGATCGCGCATCATGCCAATGATCACTTCAACGCCTTTGTCCGCCATGGGCGTTACCAGCACGCCTTCAATCCGGGCATTGGCATCGTAGATCCGGGCGGAAGTCATTATCTGCTGGTAGGCCTCCTTCAGCGCGGCCGTGCCTCTCAGGTTGAGCCTGACCCCGCCCGCATCGGATTTATGCAGAATATCCCTGGATACCACCTTCATGGCCAGCAGTTGATCGCCTAGTTCAGCGGCCACCTGCGCCAGTTCATCGGCACCGCGCACCACGCGCTCCTCAGGTACCGTTATGCCATGGTCACCCAGCAGCGCCTTGGCCTCATATTCGAGCAGATCGCGCCCGGCTTGCCGAGCACTGGCCAGCATTGCCTGAACGCTTGGAACAGGTGTCACCGCTGCAAAAGGCGCTTGCCGCTTACGTTCGGCAAGGTACTGGCCGCGCTCGCCGAGTGCCGCCAGAACGCGGACAGCGTGTTCAATTGACGCATAGATAGGCAGGCCAGCTTCATGCATACGGCGCAGCGCAGGTGGCTTGATAGGGGCATAGAGACTGTACACAACCAGCGGCTTGGTCGTGACATTGGAAAGATCAACCATGGCTTCCGCGCCACGCATTTCATCACCCAGTAGAGACTCGGCAAAACGCAGGCTATAACCGCCGAACATGCCCACCAGAAAAACGCTGTCAACGTTATCATCTGCTGCAACGATTTCCATGCACCTGGCCAGTAGCGAGGGATTAGCGTCTGACGAACCGGCCACATCCACCGGGTTAAGGGTGGACGCCTGGGGAAACAGAATGGCCCTCAGCTGAGAGCGGGTCTCTTCACTCAATTTCGCCAGGGTCAATCCCGCTTCTGCCAGACGGTCAGCGGCAATCGTGGCCTGCCCGCCGCCGTCGGCAATCACCGCCACCCGCTTGCCTCGCGCTTTCTGCAAAAGACCCAGGCCTTCCGCCACCGGTAGAATTTCATCGGAATACTGCACCACGCTGACACCCGACTGACGCAAGACGTCAACCGTCATCTGATAGCTGCCTGCCAGCGCCCCGGTGTGTGAACTGGCGGCTTTCTGGCCCTGTTCGGTGGAGCCGGACTTGTAGACCACGACAGGCTTGACCGCCGTCACGTCGCGGGCCACCTCAAGAAAACGCCGACCATCCCGGAAACCCTCCACATACAGGGTTGCTACCCGGGTGTGCTCGTCTTCTCCCAGGTAGCGCAGGTAATCATTGAAGCCGATATCACTCTGGTTGCCGGGGCCAACATAGGTACTGAAACCCACCTGACCGTTATGCTGGGCTTCCAGGGCCAACGCCAGCAGCATATTGCCTGACTGGGAAATAATCCCGATGTCTCCGGCTTTTAGGCCGTCAAGCGCCAGCAGGTTAAGGTGATGATGAAGATTGAAGACGCCCGAGGTATTGGGCCCTATGACGCGTACGCCATGAGCAGCTGCCTTGGCCATCATCTCGCGCTCAAGCCGGGCACCTTCTTCACCCATTTCGGCAAAGCCACTGGCCAGGATAATCGCGCCCTTGATACCACGACGACCACATTCGGCCACAAGCCCCGGCACGCTGGGCGCTGGCGTACACAGAAGCGCCAGCTCAGGGTTACCATGAATCGCCGCAATAGACGGCCAGGCCCTTACCCCGAGAATCATCCCGGCCTTGGGGTTGACAGGGTAAATATTGCCGCGATATCCGTCCTTGATCAGCCCGACCATGGCTTTGTAACCGCGCTTGGTGGGGTCGGCCGATGCGCCGACTATGGCGATGCCCGTCGGCGCCAGAATATTATGCAGCGGGCTGCGCGTGCTGAGATGACCTTCAATTGGGTTCACAAGGATAACCTCTAAAAAACGTGCAAAAAGGCAGATGACACAAACGCGGCTTGGCAGCTATCAACGGCCGTTGAACTGCGGTTGGCGCTTTTGCGCAAAGGCATCGACCCCTTCCTGCCAGTCTTCCGTGGTCGAACAGGTAAACACAGCGTCCAGTTCCTGCTGGAGCTGGCTATCAAGATCATGGGCACTGCCCTGATTGACCAGACGCTTGAGCATGGCGATGGAAACCGGCGCCTGGCAGGCCAACCGAGCACCCAGTGTGTGAGCCTGCTCAAGCAGGTCACCAACCGGATAGGCGGCTAGCGCCAGGCCGATGCGTTGTGCTTCCTCAGCCTTGACCTTGTCACCGAGATACAACAAGCGGCGCGCCTGAGTAAGTCCCACCAACTGCGGAAGGATTTTTGACACACCGCCGCCCACGCATGTGCCGATACTGGTTTCCGGAAAGCCAATCTGAGCCTCATCTGCCATCAGGATAAAATCGCAGGCCACGGCCATTTCCGCACCAGCGCCCAATGCATAACCATTAACGGCCGCCACCACCGGCTTTTTCAACCGATAGATGGCCTCACAGACATCGTTACCCAGCTGCAGATACTGTCGGCGCTGATACAGGGTACGCGCCGCGCCGCTGTGCTCCTTCATGTCGGCACCCACGCAGAAGGCCCGCCCCTCGCCAGTCAGCACAATGGCGCGTACATTCTCGGCTTGATCAGCCAGCGCCAGAGCATCCAGCAGCTCAAGATACAGGCTCTCAATTACGGCGTTCAGGCGGTGTGGCCGATTGAAGCGCACCTCAAGCACCTGGCCCTGCAGGAAAACCTGTAAGGTTTCAAAGCAAGGCAGGTTTTCGGCATCAAGGCTGGAAGGCAGCGTGGAACTGATTGGAGAACGGGAATCATTGTTGGGCATTGTCAGGCTCGGTATGGAATCGGCAGGCAAGAAAGAAACATACGTTTCAAAAAGCATTTTATTTAAGTACGTATGTTCCAAAATGATCCTAGATCAAGGAATCAACGCTTGTCAACACATGTGTATCTTTCAATACCAAAAAATGATACAAATGTTTTTCTTGAAGCACGATGTATAGCGAGGAAACGGCATGCCATCCCAACACCCGCCCCTACCCGGCCTCACATCAAGCACGGATGACGCCTCCAGCTCCGCCGCCAGCCGTTTGAAGAGCACTCAACAGCAGCTGGCTGCCATTTATGCAGAGCTCAGCCCACAGCTTAAACTCGCCGCAGGTTATGTGCTGGAGCATCCGCTGGATATTGCCTTCCAGTCCATTCGCAAATCGGCAGCAGCGGCTCAGGTCACCCCTTCCACCCTTGTGCGCCTGGCCAAGCGGCTGGGATTTGAGAGTTACGACCTGTTCAGGGAAGTCTTCCAGTCCGCCGTTCAGGCCGGGCCGGTCGAGCTTTCCGGCAAGGCAAGCCAGCTGCGCAGCCTGGCCAGCCAGACGGATGATCAAGTATTTCTGGATGTGGGCGATGCGGCCTTCGATAATATTGGCCGCCTGTTTACTGCCGAGAATCAGCAGCGCGTGCGCGAAGCGGCGCAGATGCTATTAGGGGCACGAAAAGTCGCCGTGGTCGGCTTTCGTGACACCTTCGCCTGCGCTTATCATTTCGCTTACGTCGGACGCATTGCCATGCCCGATCTGCATCTGATTCGTGGCCTGGAAGGAGGGTTGCTCACCGAGCTGGATCCCTTCGGTGAACAGGATATTGTAGTGGCCTTTGGCTTCGAGCCCTATTGCGCCGAGACGGTCAAGGCTCTTGAGGTTACACGTCTCAACGGCGTCAGAGCGATTGTGGTGACCGACACCATGCGTTCACCTCTGGTACCCGGTGCGCAGATCATCTTCAATCTTGCCAATGCCACCCCGCATTTTTTTCCCTCCATTCTTTCAGCAATCACCCTCATAGAAGCCATCCTCGCCGAATGTGTTGCCTATGGCCCTGATCAGCTAGTAAATAACGTTTCTCAATTCGAACAACGCATGCGCCTGATGGGGGCCTATGTTGAAGTTGATTAGTCCAATAGACTGTTGTTGCAAAACTGCCGTTGAAAATTTTAGTTGGCTAACGCGTTCGGTTTCGCTACATTCAGAGAATGCAAAGCTTATACAGAAAGCAAAAATGTACAATATTTATATAATGCTTATTGTGTATACTTTGCAAAAACCGCAGGGAAATAACAGTGGTTTTGATAGGTTCCAGGAGGGATAAAACAACAACAAACCGGCCATTATCAGGCCATTTCCGGAGTAGAGATATGCCAGATAACAAGCACGATAAACAGCTTCTTACTCACCCTGACAACACATCCACCACGTTTTCAAACGCTACCAGCACACGTCGAAACTTTCTGAAAACAGCTGCGGTGGGATCTGCTGCTGCCGTGGCGGCTCCCTGGATCGGCAACGTTCAGGCGCAGGAAGGTATTCGAATCCGCATGCAATCCTCCTGGCAGCCTGGCACTACAGGTTACAGGATCTTTGAAGAATGGGCCGCTGGTGTTGCTGAAGCAACCGGCGGCGAAGTTCGCATCGAACCCTATCCAGCAGGTGCAGTTGCCGGCGCTTTTGAAGTCGCTGATGCCGTTAGAAACGGCGTACTGGATGGACAGAACTGGTTTACCGTTTACTGGCCCGGTAAAATGCCTGCCGGTGTATTCTTGACTGCATACCCGATGGGTCTGTCGGTACCTCACCATTGGGACATCATGTTTAGTGCCTACGGCGGTTTTGGCATTGCCAAAGATCTTTACCGTAAACAGGGCCAGGAACTTCTCGGCTATGTTCACCACGACATGAACCTTATCCACTCCAAGAAGCCGTTGCGCAGCTTTGATGACTTCAAAGGCATCAAGCTGCGCATGCCAGGTGGCATTGTTGCAGAGACGTTTGCTTCAATCGGCGCCCAGACCACTCTGCTTCCAGGCTCGGAGGTTTATCCTGCGCTTGAGAAAGGCACCATTGACGCTGCCGACTACGTGGGGGCCGCCGTAAACTACGAGCTTGGTTTCTGGCAGGTAGCTGATTACATCATTATGGGGCCACCTTCTACGCCATGCCTCCACCAGGCCGTTGACCTGATGGACATATCCGTCAACCGGCGCACGTTCGAGCGCATGTCACCGCAGACCCAGGACATCATGCACGATCTTGTGGCGGCCTATTCGCGGGAGCACTACGGCGCCATCCAGCAAGCAAATGCTGAAGCCTGGCCGAAATATCGCGAGAAAGGCATCGAGGTTATTCGACTGAGCGAGGAAGACGGCAGTCGCTTCAGAGAAGCAGCGATTCCTCTGTGGTATAAGTGGGCCAACAAGGACGCCGACGCAGCGCGCCTTTTCAAAGCCCATCTTGGCGCCATGCTGGACCCAGCTGTCGGTGTGATTACCGAGGAAGATATTCAGGGCTTTGAACTTAACGCCTGAAGCATCTGAAACGTCAAGCCGGGTGCTGTGAACATGCCACAGCACCCGTTTTAACTTGGAACGTCGCCGGGTGCGCCTGCCCTCTTGACTCTTTGATCCGTCACCATCGCCTGTAAAGATGGTTTCACGGAGGAGCCTTCATGAACCTTGATATTGAATTTGTGCTACCGCACTGGCTTTATTGGTCGGTGTTGTTGCTATTGCCCTTGGTGGTCATGTTTTTCGTTAACCGAAGCTTTCGGCGCGGCGAGACCGTTTCAGGTAGCGATACCGTCGAGGTCCCTGCCGGCCAGGAAGTGATGGCTGCCTTCAAACCGCCGGGCAATCTATTCACCACTGCGGTCGATAAGGTTTCCGGTTTTTCCGGTCGTTATGTTGCCTATTGGGCCTTGATTGCGCCTTTCATCTTTACCTATGAAGTGCTGGTACGCTACGCCTTCAACTCGCCAACCAACTGGGCTCATGAATCCATGACCCTGATGTTCGGCATGCAGTACCTGGTGGCTGGGGCCTATGCACTGCGTGAGGGTGGCCACGTACGTGTCGACATTCTCTACAGTCGCGCCAAACCCTTGAACCGGGCAGCGCTTGATCTTGTCACTTCAGTCTTTTTCTTTATTTTCACCATTGCCCTGCTTTCCACAGGCTGGAATTTCTTTTCACAGTCTGTCAGCGATGCCTACATTATCGGCTCAAGTTACGCCAACGAAACCTCTTTTACCGAGTGGTCTATACAATTCTATCCGGTAAAGTTCATGATGTTCCTGGGGGCGGTGTTGCTGCTGCTTCAAGGTATCGGCCAATTGATACGTGATGCGCAGGCCTTTCGCCATCACTGGCCTTCTCACGAGGGCAGCCAGATATTTGCACGAACCTTACTGATTATTGCGGGTTTGCTGGCAGCCTGGCTCAGCTTCGAGTTCATCAATATTGCTGTGACCGATTACGACAGCCTGCCCGGCAGCCTCGAAAATAGCCTCGGGTCGGTTGGGATTGGCGCGTTGACA
>NZ_VMQS01000008.1:1303-16006 GCF_007625055.1 Halomonas sp. | reverse complement strand
CGCGTTGACATGAAAGAAAAGCTTCGCCTGTTGCGCAAGATGCTGGCCCCCATCCTCTTGGTCATTCTGGTGCTGGGTATTATCTTCTCAGGCATTGCAACACCGGTGGAGGCAGCCGGTATTGGTACATTCGGGGCCTTGATCGTGGCCGCCCTGCACAAACGTCTGACATGGCCAAACCTGCACGCCGCCTGCATGAGCACCCTGGTTGCCTCCGCCATGGTGATGTGGATCATCTTTGGTGCCAGCATCTTTGTGGGCTTCTACATTCTGCAGGGTGGCCAGACCTTCGTCCAGGAGCTGATATCGGGCGCCGGGCTGAGCCCTTACGCCGTGCTGCTGCTGATGATGGTGCTGCTGGTGGCGCTGGGCATGTTCCTTGACTGGGTCGGCATCCTGCTCTTGGCAGTGCCGATTTTCGTGCCCTTGATCAAGGGAATGACCTTTGATGGACTCTTCGGATTGCCCGGCGTTGATGCGACTGACGTTTCACTGTGGTTCGGGGTCATCTATCTGGTCAACATGCAGATGTCTTTCTTGAGTCCACCGTTTGGCTACGCTCTTTTTTACATCAAAGGGGTTTGTCCACCGCACATCACGATGGCACAGATATTCCGCTCGTCATTTCCTTTTCTGGGAATTCAAGCACTGGGCCTTGCCCTGGTGATACTTTTCCCGGCGCTGGTCACCTGGCTGCCTAACCTCGCCTACGGCTAAAACCATCTCGCCCTGAATAACCCTCGCACCAGTGCCTGCCATCGCTACATTAAGGATGGCAGGCTTTGCATTAATCAGGGCAGCAGGATCGTGGAACCGGTCGTCTGGCGCGACTGCAATGCCTCCTGCGCCTTGCCGGCCTCGCTGAGCGGGTAATGCTGGGCAATATCGATACTGACCTGGCCACTATCAAGCATGGCAAAGAAATCCTCACACATCATTTCCAGGCGTTCACGGGTGTCGGCATAGCCGTTCAGGCTGGGGCGGGTCACAAACAGCGCACCTTTCTGATTCAGAATACCGATATTGACCCCCTCCACGGGGCCTGACGCATTGCCGAAGCTGACCATCAGGCCACGTGGTTTCAGGCAGTCCAGCGAGGTTTCCCAGGTGTCTTTGCCAATCGAATCATAGACCACATCACACATGGCCCCGTCAGTCAGCTCACGCACACGCTCAACCACATCTTCCGTGCTGTAGTTGATGGTAGCCCAGGCACCATTCTTTTCCGCCAGAGCCGCTTTTTCCGCTGTGCTGACGGTACCAATCAGCTTGACGCCCAAGGCACGCGCCCACTGGCAGGCAATCGAGCCTACCCCACCGGCAGCCGCATGAAACAGGATGGTCTCACCGCCTTTCAATGGGTAGGTCTGGCGCAACAGATACTGCACCGTCAAGCCTTTAAGCATACTCGCCGCTGCGGTTTCAAAATCCACTCCGTCCGGCAGAATGACCACCTTGTCGGCTGGCAGCGTATGCTGCTCGGCATAGGCACCCAGAGGACCCTGGGCATAGGCAACGCGATCACCTTCCTTGAGATGAGTGACGCCCTCACCCACCGCCTCAACAACCCCGGCCCCTTCCGTGCCTAGCCCTGAAGGCAGTGAAGGGGCCGGATACAGGCCAGTGCGAAAGTAGATATCAATAAAATTAAGACCCACCGCCTTATTACAGACCCGCACTTCACCCGGCCCAGGCGCCTTGGGTGATACCTCAACCATCTGTAACACCTCGGCGCCACCTGTTTCAGCAAACTCGATTCGCTGGCTCATTGATACCTCTCTGTTTATGACGATTCTGGTGTATCAACTTACCAGAAATCAGCCAAGAAAACGTCGTACTGAGGTAAAGCGAACTGAAGGTACTCTTTCTTCTGGCGGTCATCTTGCTGTGCTAGGCTCAAGTATATTTACCTCACGGATTATAGAGCCTGTCATGACACCCACTTCCACAAGCGCTGACTTTCACCATCCTGACATACAGCTTCCCCGCCTGATTGCCCACCGGGGTTACTCTGCAGCCGCGCCTGAGAATACGCTGGCAGCAGTGCGCGCTGCACATAAGGCGGGTGCTCGCTGGGTCGAACTGGATGTTCAGCTACTGGGCGATGGTAAAGCCGTGATCTGGCACGATGCCGATGTCGCTCGCTGCTCTGATGGGCGAGGTGACCTAAAACACCTAAGTTGGACACAAGCCCAAAAGCTGGACGTGGGAGGATGGTTCAATGACGACTTTGCAGGTGAACGTATGGCCAGCCTTGCGGCCATGCTTGAATTGCTGAACGAGCTGGAAATGGGCGTCAACATGGAGCTCAAGGTCAACAAAGGGCATGACCCGCGCCTGCTGGCCGAAACCTGCCTACCGCCTATGCTGGCCGAATTGCCCTGCGAACGACTGATTATTTCATCGTTCAGTCAACTGGCGCTGCAAACCTGCCGGGAACAAGCAGATGCCCAGACACTGGCACTGGGTCTTCTCTGCGACGCCCTGCCCCCTGACTGGCTAGCGCAATGCCAACGTCTGGAAGCGTTCAGCCTTCATCCATCCTGGTATCGTCTTAAACGCGCCCAGGCTGAAGCGATTAAACAGGCAGGCTATGCATTACTCTGTTATACCGTCAATGATCCCAGCGCTTTCACCCCTTACTGGCAGTGGGGAGTTGATAGCGCCATTACCGATCAACCTGCCGCGTTTCAGCGCTATCTGGATAATCACGCCAACTGACTGTCCAGAAAGTGGCAACTAAAAGGTATCGAGCTTCTGCGCATCATTGACCCCTGACATGCGCACCAGTGCCAGTGCTTCATCCAGGCTTTCCACTTCCTCGACCATCAGCAGCTCATTGCTGAGAGACACCGGTTGACCTGTTTTCTGCGACAGCAGGTTTTCAAGCGCCTGAGTGTCAGTAGCATCGTCAAGGCGCTGAACATCCAGGCTGGATGAGTGGGTACCCGGCAAATAAATGGTGCCATTGGAAAAATCCACCGCATAAGCGATCACACCGGGCACCAGGAAAAATAGCAGGCCAACACCATTGGCAGCGGCCACCTTGATATCTATCTCGCCGCTGATCTGACCTTTGCGCTCAGGATAGAAAATAGTGCCACAACCCGCCAGGGATACGACACAGGCGGCCACCACGGCGCTTTTAAGCCAACGATTCAATCGCTCACCCTGCGCAAAATGCCCTACTCTGTGCTTGTTAACAGCGGTTAGTTGCATGACTGGCTACCCCAGAAAAAAATAAGAATTGAATACGACAGCAAGGTCAAAAAAAGCCATCCATTATGGATATTAGCATGCGCGTTAACCTTTGGAACAACCAAAACCCGAGACAGCAGCGTTTATACGCCGCTGACGTTTTGCCGCTGCCAACGCTTCACCGTACAATGCTGTTATCGAGATATGACCTGCTGCTTCATTTGCAACATTTCCTGGCGGTAAGGCAACAGACTCAAGCGACTGCTATGCGGTTGCTCTTTATATAACCCACTCAATATCAAGGGAACACCCACCTCATGCGCGCCAGCCAACTACTGATTGCCACGCTCAAAGAAACACCCGCCGATGCCGAAGTTATCAGCCACCAATTAATGCTGCGGGCCGGGATGATTCGCCGCCTGACATCTGGACTGTACACCTGGCTGCCGATGGGACTGCGTACCCTGCGCAAGGTTGAAACCATCGTTCGTGAAGAAATGAACCGTGCAGGCGCTCAGGAGGTGCTGATGCCGGCGGTTCAGCCGGCAGAGCTTTGGCAGGAATCTGGCCGCTGGGAGCAATACGGCCCGGAACTGTTGCGCCTGAAAGACCGTCACGAGCGTGACTATTGCGTTGGCCCGACCCATGAGGAAGTCATCACCGACCTGGTACGCAGAGAAATCGCCAGCTACAAGCAACTGCCGATCAACTTTTACCAGATCCAGACCAAATTCCGAGATGAAATCCGTCCGCGTTTTGGCGTGATGCGCTCGCGAGAATTCATCATGAAGGATGCTTACTCCTTCCACTTGGATGAAACATCACTGCAGGATACCTACCAGGCTATGTACGACGCCTACACACGTATCTTCACTCGCCTGGGGCTGGATTTCCGCCCCGTCATTGCGGATAACGGCTCGATTGGCGGCACGGGTTCGCATGAATTCCATGTGCTGGCTGAATCTGGTGAGGATGACATCGTCTTCTCCAACGGGTCTGACTACGCTGCCAATATGGAAAAAGCCGAAGCCCTGCCCGCGCCCCTCAACAGCCCGCAGGAACGCCCGGCCCCTAGTCAGACAATGACGCTGGTTGACACCCCGAATGCCAAGACCATTGCCACCCTGGTCGAGCAACACAACCTGCCTGTCGAAAAAACCATCAAGACCCTGATGGTTCATGCAGCGGAAGGTGGCCTGATTGCCTTGCTGGTCCGCGGCGACCATGAACTCAATGAAGTCAAGGCGGAGAACCTCCCCCAGGTGGCTACGCCGTTGACCATGGCCAGTGAAGAAGAGATTCGTGCCCTTGTCGGTGCGGGTCCGGGCTCGCTGGGCCCAGTCGGGCTGGAAATGCCCATTATCATCGACCGCAGCGTGGCATTGATGAGCGATTTCGGCGCCGGTGCCAATGTTGATGGCAAACACTACTTCGGGATTAACTGGGAGCGCGATGCGCCTCTGCCGGAAGTCGCCGACCTGCGTAACGTGGTGGAAGGTGACCCCTCGCCAGACGGTCAGGGCACTCTGGCGATCAAGCGTGGCATCGAAGTCGGCCATGTTTTCCAACTGGGCCAGAAGTACTCCCAGGCCATGAATGCCAGCGTGCTCGGCGATAACGGCAAGACCAGCCACCCCTGGATGGGCTGCTACGGTATCGGCATTACCCGGGTAGTGGCTGCTGCCATCGAACAGAGCCACGATGCCTCCGGCATTATCTGGCCTAATGCTATTGCTCCTTTCCAGGTAGCATTGGTCCCCATGAACGCCCACAAATCCCAGCGGGTGAGGGAAGAGTCCGAGCGTCTTTACCAAACGCTCAGCGCCGCCGGGCTGGATGTTCTATTGGATGACCGCGACACCCGCCCAGGTGTCAAATTTGCTGACCTGGAGCTGATGGGCATTCCCCATCGCCTGGTGGTTGGTGACCGCGGCCTGGACAAGGGTGAGCTGGAGTACAAGGGACGCCGCGATAGCGATATCACCATGATTTCGGCCGACAGCGTGGTTGATTTTCTGCGTGAAAAAGCCGGAATCAATTAATTATCGCGCTCCCTGTTGGTGCAGCCGCCTCTGGCAGACGGCTGCGCAATGCACAGCCTGTATCAGGCTCGTCTTCAGGACAGACCTGCGATCAGCTTTAAGGATGCCAGGGCTTGCGGCGTGGCTGGTAATCGGCTGGCTTTTCAGCCCTTTGGACCCGGTCAACGCTGAGCAGGCACTGATGCCTACCTTTGAGGCAGCGTCTCAGGCACCACAGGCCAGTGCACAGCAAAAACGCTGGGAAAGGCAAATGGGTCCTAAGCTTGCCCGCTTTGTCCCATCAGCAGATTTACACGCCTTGATTCTTCAACGTGTCTATCAGGAAGCCTCCCTGGCGGGGCTTCCCCCATCATTGATATTGGCACTGATTGAGGTCGAGAGCGCTTTTGAGGCTGATGCGGTATCGTCAGCAGGGGCTGTAGGGTTGATGCAGATCATGCCGTTCTGGCTTGAAGAGCTGGGCCTGGCGGCCGATAACCTTAAGGATCCGGCCAGAAACCTGCGCTACGGCTGTACGATTCTTGCCCATTATCTGGCGGTCGAAAACGGCGACTTCACCCGCGCACTGGCACGCTATAACGGCAGCCTCGGCAAGACCTGGTACCCGGAACGCGTGATGCACGCCTGGCAACAACACTGGCGTTAATTCGCACTCTATTCAACGACACGCCAGCTATCTCGTCCTGCCGCCTTCGCTATATAAAAAAAGCCGGCCCAAAAGGGCCGGCGACTGGGGGCTTACCAGAAAGTACACCCCCTCCCCTGACAACTGGTGCGTGTCAAACGTGCTGTGAGCTAAGGCCCCTTCAGTTAGTAACAACCTAAAAGTATGCGCTAGTGACTGATGCCATGCGGCTGTGAATGAGCAGACACATTGTTGTGGCCGTTCTTCTTACGACGGTGATCACGAACGATGAAGGCAACCCACCCAATCATGAACACAATCATGAGTGCCACAGTCACCAAACCAAAGATAATAGTATCGTCCCAGTACATAGCAGCTCTCCAGCCGTGAAGTAATGAACTAACTATAGCCGGGAGAGGCAGAGCAGAAACTGACATGGGTCAATTTTACGTTGCAACATCACGCTGGGTGGCACTGTGTTTGACCCAGATCAGTTTTTCAAAGCACTTTGCGATCTTCCACCTTGCTGTGATCGGTTCCAGGTGGCAAAGGATGCCCCTTGGCCAGCTCTGCACGGGTTGCTTCGCGCACATCCAGAACCCTGACCTTGTAGCGCAGCGTCCGGCCCGCCAATGGATGATTGGTATCCACCGTTACCTGGTCACCATTCAGTGCTACCACGGTGACAATCTGCGGCCCGGCCTCGCCTTCAGTCTGAAACCGGCTGCCAATTTCTAGCTCTGCATTGCCAAAGGCATTGCGGTTAACCTCTTGTACCAGCGCTTCATTGCGAATGCCGTAGGCATCCGCTGGCATCAGGGTAACACTCAACTCACTACCGGCTGCCTGCCCTTCCAGCGCCTGTTCCAGACCTGGCACGATATTATTGTGGCCATGCAAATATTCCAGCGGCTGCTGGCGAGCCTCGGAATCATCGAGCACCTGCTTTTCTCCGTCATCCAGAACATCGCTTAGCACATAGTGCAGGGTGACAACCTGATGCGCGGCAATCGACATGCAAATCTCCTCTCCGGTAAGCTGTTGGCTTCAAAACATCGGGCGTAGGGCCTTTGACGTTTCATCACGAATCGTGATGAAACGTCAAAGGCCCCTAGTGTACCATCCGCCCTTGGCTGTCGTCTTTCAGGAGCTACACCCTATGCCCACCCCTAAGCCGCAACGCAGCTGGCGGGATGCCTTTGCTGTTTACTGGCATGCACCGGTTATCACCATGCTGTTTCTGGGGTTCTCTGCCGGCTTACCTTTTCTGCTGGTATTTTCTACTCTTTCCGCCTGGCTGCGCAGCGATGGCGTTGAGGTCGCCGCCATTGGTTTTTTTGCCTGGGTAGGCATGCTCTATTCCATCAAGTTTTTCTGGGCGCCGATTGTTGACCGCCTGGCGCTGCCGGTACTCACTCACACTTTTGGCCAGCGGCGCGGCTGGATGCTGTTGGCCCAGGCACTGATGGTCACGGGGCTGGTGGGGCTAGCCAGCCTGGAACCCCAGGGCAACCTGGGGTGGGTTGCCATCTTTGCGCTGCTTGTCGCCTTTGGTTCCGCCACTCAGGATATTGCTATTGATGCGTTCCGGATCGAGTCTGCCGATAACGATGTCCAGGCCGCCATGGCGTCAACCTACATTATCGGTTATCGGGCCGGCTTACTGGCGGCCGGCGCCGGGGCACTCTTTGTGGCGGCCGCCACCTCATGGAATATTGCCTATCTATGCATGGCGGCGTTAATAGGCGTAGGGGTCATCACGGTACTGGTGCGCCCTGAACCGCCGCGCAATTCATTGACCATTCAGCTCGCCCACGAACCCAAGGTCCGCGCCTTCCTGCGAGCCAGCAAAGGCAAACCCCGTTGGCTGCGGCGCCTGGGGGCCTGGAGCATTGGTGCTATCATCTGCCCGTTCAGCGACTTTTTCCGCCGCTACGGCATCAAGGCTCTTTGGGTACTGGTGTTTATCGCTGTCTTCCGGATCAGCGACCTGGCCATGGCTTCCATGGCCAACCCCTTGTATATCGATCTGGGATTTTCCCTGGCCACCATTGCCAACGTCACCAATATCTTTGGCATTGCCATGAGTATTACTGGGGGGATTCTGGGAGGACTGCTGGTAGCACGCTACGGTATTGGCCCCCTGCTGATCCTTGGATCCGTGATGGTCATGCTGACGAATCTGCTGTTTGCCGTGCTGGCCCTGATGGGAAACCAGCTGCCCATGCTGGTCATAACGATTATCGGCGACAACCTGGCCAATGGTCTGGCCAGCGCTGTCTTCATTGCGTTTCTCTCCAGCCTGACATCAAGAGCTTATACCGCCACCCAGTACGCGCTGTTTTCATCCTTGATGACACTGCCCGGCAAGTTCATCAGTGGCTTTGGCGGTATCATGGTGACCTCACAGGGCTATGCCAGCTTTTTTGTGGCGGCAGCCCTGCTGGGGTTACCCGCCGTTGCCCTGGCCGTCTGGGTCAGTCGCGACAAACAGTTGGTACCCGCCCCTAAGGGTGTAAGCACCTAACGGTATGCTGACAGCCACGCCAGCGCACCGGGCGTAGCGCGCCACTGGTCACGCATCAGGGCACGATACTGCCAGGCCTCTCCCCGGCTGCCCGGGTCGACGTCACCCTCCCGGCCAGGCTTTACAGGGCGCGGGTTGTCTGCGCTCAGCAACTCAATGGCATGACGATTATAGCGCTGAATGTCTTCCAGCACCTCGGCTGCCTGGTCGTAGTGTTCCAGACGGAAATGCGCCAGGGCGCGTCCAAACAGGATATTCAACGCCATGGAGCCGTCTTCGCGATGGTCTTCCAGAAGTCGTAAGGCATCGGCATTACGCTCATCACGCAGCAGCTGATCCAGCACCAGTTCGAGCAGCCCCAGGCTGTCTTCGCGGTTCACCAGCAGCATTTTTTCAGCCAGGTGACGCGAGTGCTGACGTGCCCCACGCTCCATACCTACCACCAGCGCCAGGCCAGTACGCAATAGAATCGCATTGTCCGCATCATCCCAACACAGGTTGCCCTCACCAACGGCGCGCGCCTGATCCAGCCAACGGTCAAGACGCTGTGCCAGAGGCTCCAGCAGGCTGGGCGCCATCCACGGCAAGCTGCCAAAGCGGCTGGTCAGAGCAAGCGCCAGATCCTGCAACACCTGGGGAGAGTCCAGCCACTCCGGGTGAGCACATAATGCCGACATCCAGCTCACGGCGTTATCCCAGGGATCGTCAATAAACCCAAGCGCGATATCCGTATCGACCATTACCTGGAATTCCGCGTGCCAGGCCGCAAACAAGGTCGCCTCACGGGCACTCACATGGTATTCAAGACGCTGCTCACCGCGCTGACGAAAATCCAGTTTAGGGGCAGTCGTTAACGCCGCCAACAGCGACTGCAGGGCCATAAGTGGGGTCGCCAGATCTGCTTCGGCACTCAGCAACTGATCTGCCAAGGTCGCCCCAGGGTTGTCCGCCAGCGCGGCCAGAAAATCCAGCTGTTCATCATCCAGCTCCCCCTTACGTACCAGACGCCGGTACCAGAAATCCGCGCGCGCCCTGGCTTCTTCTTCGTGGCCTTCATGCAGCAGAAGCATAGCTTCTATATAGGCCAGCGTCGGTGAGTCCGGCAGCGCCTGCTGAGCGCGCACGAAAGCCGCACGGGCGCTATCCAGATCATCGCCGTCCAAATGCGTCAGGCAAAGTCGCTCCAGAGCGACACCGCGGAGAAACATGGGACCGCGTTCCATCACCTCATCCAGCAAGTCAGCACGTTTGCGATTGAAGCCGCGTTCCTGGTAAATATCCAGCAGGATTTCAAAGGCAGGTTCTGCCTGCTCAGGCAGTCGTGACCAGTCACTGCCGTCAAACAGGGATTCCAGAATCTGCATGGCGCGCCCACTCTGGCCACTTTCGGCGGCAATCAAGCCGGCTTCAAGGAGTGACTGAGCCGGTGCCTTTCCACTGAGCAACGCCGCCTTAAGGGTAGCGCCTTTCCATTCGCGCAATGACAGCATCCACATCATCTGGGGCGGAACATCGGTGGGAAACTCTACCTGAGAACAGCACTGCTTGAACTTTCGACCTGAATCGCACCAGCACGGCTCATCCCTTTCCGGCGTAGCCAAGGGCTGGGAAGAGAAATCCAGGCGTTCCAGAGGCGTCTGCGACCACAAGATTGGGGCCAACGCCTGGGCCTGGGTGGCATCACCGCCAAAGTACTCACCGCCGTGAGCGCGTACCCAGGTCATGAAATCGGGATAATGTTCATTTTGCCTGATAGCCGAGAGTGCCCCAGAGGCAAATCCCAGCAATTGCTCTACCCATACCGCCAGCATTGGCGTCTCCACTACAGTAATGAAAAGCGCCCTAGTCTAGCATGACCGGGAAGGCTGTCGCAGACAGGATTGGTTGCAAAAAACAGGCCTGGTATCCTTTTTCAAAGCTGAGCGCCAGTTCACCATGGGAGTCAGACTGATGAGAGACGTGACCGTCACCACCTGCCAGGGAAGACACATGAGAACATTCTGATTCAGCTCGGCTGGTCAGGGCTTCTGGCCCACGCCAACAGCGGCGCGGTGCGCGCATACATGTCCAGGCGAGCCTGCAGGCGCACCAGGTTCCAGTAATGGCCATTCAGTGCCCGTGACAACAGCAGTGTATCGGCGGGCGGCTGCAGGCGATCCATCGCTGCCCAGACCTTGGGCGTCAACTCGCGTAGCCGGCGGTGAACGCGCACATCACTGAAGTCCTGCTGACCCGGCGCAAACAGCGGCGACACGCACTCGGCAGATTCACGGTACAGAGAAAGCGGTGCGCCCTGCCCCTGGCGACCACCCATCTTGAGCAACGCCTCATCCATGGCCATAGGGTCATGCTTTATAGTGGCATCCAGCAGCTGCATCATGGCCTTCAAGCGCGCTTTGGGTACCGGAATGACAGCGCCAAAATCATAAATTACCAGGCGCCCATCGTCATCGGCTGCAAAGTTGCCCGCATGGGGGTCGGCGTGCAACTCGCCATAGGTAAACAGTTCTTGCGTAATCCAGTCAGCCAGCACCTCGGCCACTTTCTGGCGCCGCTCATCATCAATACTTTCCAGCTCACGCAACGGCGTGCCGTCAACAAAGCGCATGGCCAATACATGCTGGCCGGAAAGTTCAAACAGGGGTTCCGGAATCACCAGACGCGGGTCATGCTGATAGCGTTCGCGATAGCGGGAAAGCGCCTTGGCCTCAGCCAGATAATCCAGCTCCTCACGCAGCCCCGCCGCCAGCTCTTCAAACAGGGCGTCCAGGCGCGCCTGAGGCACCTTGAACCAGCGCCCCAGGCGCATCAGGCGCTTGACCTGCTTGAGATCGCTTTCCAACACCTCCGCCAGGCCGGGGTACTGGATCTTGAGTACCACGGTATCGCCTGCCTGGGTTACCGCCCGGTGAACCTGCCCCATGGAAGCACTGGCGAAAGGCCGCTCCTCTATCTGCTTGAAGTGCGCATCAATATCACCATACTGCAGCACCAGAGCCTCACGAATGCGCGGCCAGGGCATCGGCTCGGCCTGGCGCTGCAGCCTTGCCAATTCATCGGCCAGATCCTGGGGCAGCAGGTCATCCCACTGTGACATGATCTGCGCCAGCTTCATGGCCGGACCTTTCAGCTCGGAAAGCCCCTCAAACAGGGCTTCACCCAAGGCTCGCCAATCCGCCTGCCCCCCCATACGGGTTTTCAACAAGGCGCCGCCGGTTCGGGCACCCAGCCCCATCAATCGCCGCGTTCTACCGCGCTCACGCATAGCGCTCGCCTCTACTGGTTAATTGCCAAGATGTGATAAGTTTACAGAACAGCGCTACCCTGTACAAAATATCTATACAAGATATTTACAAAAACACCCGTATTTCAGCCAAAGTCAGCCAATAGGCCGTGATTTGGTGAAAAAAGATCACGCTTTTCCAGTGCCAGCAGAGGTCACGACAATGCTTAACTCTGAGACTAAACACAAAGCGCTACCATGCGTGTGATTATTGCCGAAAAGCCCAGCCTGGCCAGGGCGATAGCCGAAGCGCTACCCGGCCGCATGCAGCGCCAGGAGGGGCTGATCCAATGTGGGGATACCACCGTGACCTGGTGCCTGGGGCACCTGCTGGAACAGGCACCACCGGAAGCTTACGACCCGGCCGATAAACAGTGGCGCCTTGACCGTCTGCCGATTGTACCCAGCCGCTGGCAGCTGGCCCCCAGGCCCAAGGCGCGCGGCCAGCTCAGTGTGATTCGCAAACTGCTCAAGCAGGCAAGCCAAGTGGTGCATGCCGGCGATCCGGATCGTGAAGGTCAGCTGCTGGTGCAGGAAGTGATTGAACACATGAATTACCGCGGCCCGGTGCAGCGGCTGCTGGTCAGTGATCTCAACCGCCCGGCCGTCGTTCGCGCGCTGGGCAGGCTGGAGGATAACCAGACCTTTCAGCCGCTGTATCGCGCGGCTGAAGCGCGCGCCCGGGCAGACTGGCTGTATGGCATCAACCTGACCCGCGCCTGGACGCTGACCGGACGCCAGGCCGGCCACGATGGTGTGCTCTCAGTGGGACGCGTGCAAACGCCAGTACTCGGGCTGATTGTGCGCCGTGATAACACGATCCGCGACTTTGTGCCTTACCCCTTCTACCCGCTGTGGGTGGATCTAGAGGTGCTACACGGCCAGCTGCGCGCCTGGTGGGCACCCAAGCCCAATCAGCCACTGGATGAACAGGGCCGCCTGATTGACCGCACCCCGGCGGATGCCCTGGCCGCCCGTTTGCCCGGTGCTCAAGGCCAGCTTAGCCAGCTGGAACAGCAGGAAAAACGCCAGAATGCCCCGCTACCCTACTCACTTTCTGCCCTGCAGGTAGATGCGGCGCGGCGTTTTGGGCTTTCCGCCCAGGCAGTGCTGGATGGCTGCCAGCGTCTGTATGAGCAGCATAAGCTGATCACCTACCCCCGCTCAGACTGCCGCTACCTGCCGGAAGAGCATTTTGCCGGAATGCGCAAGGTGCTCAGCAGCGCCTGCCAGAACGACACCACCCTGAACGGCTGGCTGTCAGGCGCCGACTTCAGCCGTCGCTCCAAGGCCTGGAACGATAAACAGGTTGGGGCTCACCATGCCCTTGCGCCAACCGGCAAGCCGTTTGATGCCAGCGCAGTCAGCGATATCGATGCCAAGCTGTTTCAGCTGATCAGCCGGAATGTGCTGGCCCAGTTCTACCCACCACTGCGCACCTTTGAGGTAAAAGCCGAATTCACCCTGCTGGAAGAATGCTTTCGCGCTCGTGGCCAGCAGGTACTTGACCCCGGCTGGAAGCCGCTGTTCACCACCCGGGAGGAATCTCCGCCGCTTCCGCCACTTACGCAAGGAGAAGCCTGCCAGGCGCTGGCCGCGGGAGTAGAGGAACGCGAGACCCGCCCGCCAGAGCACTTTACCGATGCCAGCATCATCAAGGCGATGATGAATATCAGCCGCTATGTGGACGACCCGGAAGTGCGCCGCACCCTGCGCGACACCGATGGCCTGGGCACTGAAGCCACCCGCGCCGGGATTCTTGAAACGTTGGTGCAACGCGGTTATATCGTCCGCAGACAGAAAGCATTACGCGCCACCCGCCTGGGCAGCGCCCTGATTGCCGCCCTGCCCGAGGCGGTCAGCACACCGGAACGTACCGCCCTTTGGGAGCAGCGTTTAAGCGCCATTGCCGAACGCCAGGATGACGCAAATGCCTTCCAGCATGCCCTGGTTGAGGATCTTGATGCGCTGCTGGGCCAGAGCGATGCTGGTAAACTGCGTCACAGCCTGAAAACCGCCCAGGGTGAAGCTGCAGCGCCTGCCAGACGTGGCGCTAAATCAAACAAGGGCTATACAAAACGCAAACCCACTGGGAACAGGAAAAGAACAGCCAGCAAAACCTAATGCACCCCATCTCTGATGACCTGAGACCATCAACTAACCAAGCTTTATGAAAACTGAGGCAGCAGCCAGACATGAGCTACAAACCGCCTTTCACCATCACCAGCGAAATCCTGAACCTTGTAGCAGACATCAGCCAGCAGGTCGGTCGACTGGATGCCAGTGCGCTCAATGCTTCACCGCAATTACGAAAACAGAATCGCATAAAAACGTTAGTGGGCACGCTGGCGATTGAAGGCAATACACTTACCGAAGAGCAGATTACGGCGGTTGTCGAAGGTAAACCTGTGTTGGGCAGTGTGCGCGAACTGGCTGAAGTTAAAGGTGCTATTGTCGCCTACGATGCCCTACCCTCCTGGCAGCCTGACAATTTGGATCACCTACTGACCGCACATGGCATGATGATGTCGGATATCCTGATTAATGCAGGGTGTTTTCGTGACAAAGCGGTAGGCATCCAAAAAGGCAAGGAAGTACATCATGTTGCGCCTCCTGCCCATCAGGTATCCGGTTTGATGGCCGATTTAGTCCAGTGGTTAAACCAGGCCAAGGATCATCCGTTAATCACCAGCAGCGTATTTCATTACGAGTTTGAGTTCATTCATCCCTTCAGTGATGGCAATGGGCGCATGGGGCGTTTATGGCAAACCCTGATTCTGTCACAGTGGCACCCTCTGTTTTTGGCGTTGCCACTGGAAAGCGTGATTAAAGACTATCAACAGCAGTATTACCAAGCATTGGAAGACGCTGACCAGCAAGCCGATAGCACGCCCTTTATCCACTTCATGCTATCGGTGATTACACAAACCCTGGCACAAAACGCCCCTGTAAACGCCCCTGTAAACGCCCCTGTAAATATTGATGAAATAAAAACACCCGAAGCGATTCTGCGTTTGTTACACGAAAA
>NZ_VMQS01000008.1:0-1203 GCF_007625055.1 Halomonas sp. | reverse complement strand
TAAATATTGATGAAATAAAAACACCCGAAGCGATTCTGCGTTTGTTACACGAAAACAACCAACTCACCCGCCAACAACTTGCCGAATACATCGGCAAAGATGTTCGCACTATCGCCCGTGCTATCACCAAACTACAACAAGCAGGAAAGTTAACTCGAATTGGCTCGGACAAAACCGGATATTGGGAGGTTCATTGGTGACAACGTTCGCGCCCATTGCTTAAGAGCTGATGGCGTGAGGTAACCTCTAGTAGAACACCACCGTCCACAGGGGCAAAGCGCACAAAATACCCCTTGATAACCCCCTTCCCTGGGAGACGATCATGTTAGAACAGGCCAGCCTTACGCAGCAGCTCGGCGTTGACTATCCCATTATCCAGGCGCCCATGGCAGGTGTCTCAACGCCTGCGCTGGCGGCAGCGGTAAGTAATGCCGGGGGGCTTGGGTCAATTGCTATTGGCGCCAGCTCAGTAGAAAAGGCCCGTGAACTGATCGCTCAAACCCGAGAGCTGACGTCAAAGCCGTTTAACGTCAATGTGTTCTGCCATCAGGCACCGAGATACGACGCCGCCCGGGAAGCTGCCTGGCTGAACCAACTGGCGCCCCTGTTTGCTGAATTCGGCACAACACCGCCCAATCAGCTGGATAAAATCTACACCAGTTTTGTTGAAGACGACGTGGCGCTGAATATGTTGGTGGAAGAAAAACCGGCCATTGTCAGCTTTCACTTTGGCGTGCCGCAAGCGGCCTGGGTCGAGACGCTCACAGCGGCAGGTATCGTGACCCTGGGCTGTGCAACCACCCTGGACGAAGCGCGTGAAATCGAGGCCGCCGGGGTGGATGTCATCGTCGCCCAGGGCTATGAAGCGGGAGGCCACAGAGGCGTGTTTGACCCGGCCAAGGGCGATGCCAGGATCGGCACCCTGGCGCTGGTACGCTTGCTCAGTCAGCAGTGTGGCATACCGGTTATCGCCGCCGGGGGCATTATGGATGGCCAGGGAATAAGGTCGGCGATGGCGCTGGGAGCATCAGGCGTTCAGCTGGGCACGGCCTTTGTGCTATGCCCGGAATCAGCGGCAGATGACGCCTATCGCCAGGTATTGAAAAGCCCACAGAGCCGATATACCGAAGTCACTCGGAGCATTTCCGGTCGCGCCGCGCGAGGCATTGTCAATCGCTTTCACCGCGATATTGATGCAGGCTC
>NZ_VMQS01000108.1 GCF_007625055.1 Halomonas sp. | reverse complement strand
AATATGGCATCGGAGGCCAGCTGGGGGTAGCCGCGCATTATTTACCTGCCAGCCGCCAGTTGGCGCTGGCCAAAAATGCCGGTGCCGGAAGCCTGGCTCACGAATGGTTCCACGCATTTGATCACTACATAGGGGCGAAAGCCTTTCTGCATACCGCCCCTCTTCAGTTCGCCTCCAGTGCCTGGCTGGAGGGAACGGCGCAAAGGCGCCACCCTCTCAATCAGCGGCTGGCCGATTGCCTCAAGGCGGTCTTACTCACCGATGATGGCACCGGACCCAGTCGGCTTTTTAAGGCCTCACAGAAAGCCGATAATCAATTAAGCGTGCTGTATTACGCCAAACCTGAGGAACTCTGTGCCCGGGCATTTGAAGCCTTTGTGGAAGATTGCCAGCCCGGTAACCGGTTCCTGGTGAACGGCACGATCCAATCCGATGAAGCGCACGCGGGTCTATACCCTCAGGGCCGCCAGCGCCAGCAGATTAACCAGGCCTTCGAGAGGTATTTCTCAGCACTTGGTCAAGCACTCTACCGGGAGCAGGAAAAACCCGGGTGAAGCTTTCTGTTATAATGAGGTCAACGTTAAGGGCTTACCCGCCCACCTTATACGGTCAGCCTACCCGGCAATGACCGTCGTGTTTTAGGAGATATACCATGTCTGCCTCACCTGTCACGTTAATGGTGGCTCGCCGCGTGGCGAATGGCCGCTATCAAGACTTTAATCGTTGGTTAAATGAAGGCCGTGAGCTGGCGGCTGACTTTCCAGGCTACCTGGGGTCAGGCGTATTGGCACCGCCGCAGGATGACGACGAATATCAGATTATCTTCCGTTTCAGCAGCAGTAACACCCTGGCAGCCTGGGAGCATTCCGCCTCGCGTCATGCCTGGCTGATGCGCGGTAAAGGCCTGTACGATGCACCCTACGAGCAGCGCGCCACAGGCCTTGATGCCTGGTTCCAGACGGCACCTGGCGCAGTTCCCCCACGCTGGAAGCAGGCCATTGCCATCTGGCTGGCATTTTTTCCTGTCTCCCTACTGTTTCAATCGCTGTTCGGGGGGCTGCTCGCGGAATGGTCATTAGTGCCTCGCGTTGCGGTGAGTACGCTAATGCTGACGCCCGTTATGGTGTTTGTGTTTATTCCCCTCTCCATGCGCTTGTTGTCACCCTGGCTGCAAGGAAAATGGTCGCTGACTGACCTTGTGGCGCGGTGGCGTCATAGCCACAAAGTCTGAACCCTTCCGCATAGAATGTGTCAGCGCTGGTGCCTACGCCCCGGCGCTGCGCGACGGGTTAAAGGGGTCTCGAGGGTCCAGGTTATCGGGAGTGGCCTGGACCAGCTGAACACGGCGCTCATGGGCAGCGCGGCACAACTCTGCGTACTGAAACGCTGGAAGCTCATCAAATGCTGCCTGCTCGGCGACGGAGAGCCCGTAATACACTTGGGTAATGCCGCTCCAGAAAATGGCACCCAGACACATGGGGCAAGGCTCGCAGCTGGTGTAGAGCACACACCCGGCCAGGCGTCTGGTACCCAAGTGCCTGGCAGCCGCCTGAAGCGCCCGAATCTCGGCATGGCCGGCCACATCCTGCGTGGCCTTTACATCGTTGACGCCAGTTCCGACCCGGCGATCATCCTGCACCACCAGGGCGGCGAAAGGGGCCTGCCCCTGCCTGGCGTTGTCGAGGGCAAGCTCGATGCACTGCGCTACCCACGCCTGATGTGTCATGGCTTTCTCCTTTTTGAACGAACGTATTGGCGGTGTTTAAGACCTGAGGAACCCCACGTATATTTTCAATAAAATCAATCAACCCACTCGGCAAGTGTCTATCCTCGAATGTCTTCCACGAACTCGATTCGATGAGCGTCACAAAGCGCAACAGGACCACAGGAAGCAGGTTCTTTCGTGTGCACAAGATCACAGAAATGCCGTCAAATCCATCACAAATATTAAACAAGGCCTGGACATCCTGTACAGGAATGTATTGACTGTACCCGTGGCGCTAACTTTAAGTAGGCCGCTTGATAGCCCAGTCTATCGACGGAGCGTCTGACTGAAACACGGTCAATCCATTGAACGTTCAGACGGGAGATATTTGATGAGCCTATCCATGATGGCACGAAGCGCGTTTGCCGCTGTTGTTGTAATGGGCACGATGTCCTCGGCGGCCATGGCCGCTTCCAGCGCAGAGGAAGTGCGCTCGGCCCTGGTCGGCAATACCTTCAAGGGAGGCATGGGCGGAGGCATCTATAACAGCTACTTCGCCGAGGACGGCACCTACGAAGATGCCTCCGGGGGTGGTAACTATGAAATCACCGAAGACGGTGTCTGCTACCCCGACACCGATTACGGCTGCTACGCGGCTGAGATCGATGGCAACCAGCTGGAATGGTTCAAGGACGGTGACAGCGTTGGCACCGGCGTGATCGAAGAGGGCAACACTCTGCAATAACCGCACAGGGCATGCGCCTCGTGGCATGTCGTGCGAGGCCATGCCTGCCTGCGCTCAGACTATCCATTTCACCTTACCCGGATAAAGGCTTAAGCTGGCAGCATACATTGAAGCACCTTGATTAACGGACAAGTGCGACAGCAAAGGGAGCCGTGTGTGCCAGCCAGCAACCCGACATCACAGAACTTCGCGTTTCTCAGCGAGCACGAC
>NZ_VMQS01000051.1 GCF_007625055.1 Halomonas sp. | reverse complement strand
CTCGCCTTCAAATTCAACCGCGTCATCCAGGTCTTTCTGCAGAGCTTCCCAGGTGAGCTCGTTGGCGCCTTTCTGCAACCGCTCCAGCAGGCGTTCATAGCCTTCTCGCAGGCGTTTGTCTTGATGCTGTTGCATAAACTTCTCCTTACTCGCATTGCACGCATGTCGCGTTACCGTTCAAGGTTTCTCTCGCATAGGATACAATCACATGCGACAACATACATTGGATTTTCACCATTCACCCTGCCCGATTTTTACGGGCGCCCACGCCAAGGCATTGAACAAACCGATGGACGCACATTACAGCCCACGTGAACTCGAACACCAGGTACAGCAGTATTGGGAAAGGAACCAGTGCTTCAAAGCCGTAGAGGATGCTTCAAAAGAGAAGTTCTACTGCCTCTCGATGTTCCCTTACCCAAGCGGCAAACTGCATATGGGCCATGTGCGTAACTACACCATCGGCGATGTGGTCTCCCGCTTCCAGCGCATGCAGGGCAAGAACGTCATGCAGCCGATGGGGTGGGATGCGTTTGGCATGCCGGCTGAGAACGCGGCGATCCAGAATCAGGTGCCGCCCGCCAAGTGGACCTACCAGAATATCGACTATATGCGTCACCAGCTGAAAGCGCTGGGGTTCGCCTATGACTGGGGCCGCGAATTTGCCACCTGTGATACCAGCTATTACCGCTGGGAACAGTGGTTTTTTACCCGGTTGGTGGATAAAGGCCTGGTGTACAAGAAGATGTCGACGGTCAACTGGGATCCGGTCGACCAGACCGTACTGGCCAATGAGCAGGTGATCGAGGGTCGTGGCTGGCGCTCCGGCGCTTTGGTCGAGCGTAAGGAAATCCCTCTGTGGTTTTTGAAGATTACCGATTACGCCGATGAACTGCTGGCGGATCTGGACCATATCGATTGGCCAGAACAGGTCAAGACCATGCAGCGCAACTGGATTGGTAAATCCCGTGGCGTCGAACTGAGCTTTGATATCGAAACCGCAGCGGGTCAGCCTGCCGAGCCGCTGTCGGTCTACACCACCCGCCCGGATACGTTGATGGGAGTCAGCTACATGGCGGTGGCCGCCGACCACCCGCTGGCCAAACAGGCGGCTGAAACCAGCGCTGAGATTGCCAACTTCCGTGAGGAATGCGCCAAGGGCGGCACTTCTGAAGCCGAGATGGCCAAGCGCGAAAAGAAAGGCCTGCCCACCGGGCATGTTGCCATTCATCCACTTACCGGCAAGAAACTGCCTGTCTATGTGGCCAACTTTGTACTGATGGAATTCGGCACTGGCGCGGTGATGGCGGTGCCTGCCCATGACCAGCGCGACTGGGAATTTGCCACCAAGTACGCCATCGAGATTCTCCCGGTGATTGCCAATGAAGATGGCAGTACCCCTGACCTTTCTGATGGGGCCTATACCGACCACGGTACGCTGATCAATTCCGGCGAGTTTGACGGTCTGGATTTCAACGCAGCCTTTGAGGCTATTGCCGCCAGGCTGGCAGAGTTGGGCCGTGGCGAGGTCAAGACCAACTATCGCCTGCGCGACTGGGGCGTTGCCCGCCAGCGCTACTGGGGGGCGCCGATTCCGGTAAAATACGGCCCCGCCGGTGAAACCGTGCCGCTCACTGACGAGGAGTTACCGGTTGAGCTGCCGATGGAAGTCACCGTCGATGCCTCCGGCTCGCCGTTGAAAAAAATGCCTGAATTCTCCGAGCTAGGTGATGGCTGGCTGCGCGAAACCGATACCTTTGACACCTTTATGGAATCTTCCTGGTATTTTGCGCGCTTCTGCTGTGCGGATAACCATGACGCCATGCTCGACGACAGGGTCAACTACTGGCTGCCGGTTGATCTTTATGTGGGTGGCATCGAGCATGCTATTCTTCACCTGCTGTATGCCCGCTTCTTCACCAAGCTGATGCGTGATTTCGGGCTGGTCGAGACCAGCGAACCCTTCCAACGCCTGCTCACTCAGGGCATGGTGATTGCTGAAACCTATTACCGCACCACTTCCAACGGCGGCAAGCAATGGTTCAACCCGGCAGATGTCGAGGTCAAGCGTGATGAAAAGGGACGTCCGGTCAGCGCCCTGCTGATCAGCGATGGTCAGCCGGTTGAGATGGGTGGCATCGAGAAAATGTCCAAGTCCAAGAACAATGGCGTTGACCCGCAATCGATGATTGACAAGTTCGGCGCTGATACCGTTCGCCTGTTCATGATGTTTGCCGCTCCGCCGGAGCAGTCGCTGGAGTGGTCAGAATCTGGCGTGGAAGGCGCGCATCGCTTTATCAAGCGCCTGTGGCGACAGGTGCAGGAACATCTCGCGGCCGGCCAGCCGCCTGCGCTGGAGATCGCCTGCCTGGACGATGACCAGAAAGCCATGCGCCGCAAGACCCATGAAACCATCAAGAAAGCCAGCGATGATATCGGTCGTCGTATCACCTTCAATACCGCCATTGCGGCGGTGATGGAGCTTTCCAACAGTCTCGCCAGATTCGAGGATACTCGCCCACAAGGTTTGGCCGTGGCCCGTGAAGCTGTGGAAGCCAGCGTTCTGCTGCTGGCTCCCATCGTGCCCCACGTCAGCCATATCCTCTGGGAGCGGCTGGACCATGCTGACCCTGTGATTGACGCTCGCTGGCCTCAGGTGGACGAACAGGCCCTGACCCGAGACACCATTGAACTGGTGGTACAGGTCAACGGCAAGCTGCGCGCCCGACTTGACGTCGATGCCAATGCTGACAAAGCCACAGTGGAAGCGCTGGCCATGGCCGATGACAATGTCCAGCGGCATATCGACGGCAAGACGGTGCGTAAGGTCATCGTCGTGCCCGGCAAACTGATCAACATAGTGGTGAGCGGATGACGCGCCGTCACTTTCTGCGCCTTACATTGATGGCAGGTATAACCGCTTCGGCTGTCATGCTAGGCGGCTGTGGTTTTCAGCTGCGTGGCATCCAGCGCCAGGGCAAGATTCCTCCCATGGCACTGGATGGCGATACCCGTAGCCTTGTGGCTCGCAACCTGACCGTGGAGCTCAACAACCTTGGCAATGGTATTGACGAAGAGGCGCCCTGGCGGCTGACCCTGTCATCACCGACACTTGAACAGCGGCGCCTGGGCGGGGAGGATTCGGGCAGCCAGGAGCATGAATTTACCCTGAAAGTCGACGTCTCCGTACAAGAGCGTTCAAGCGACGGCTATGCACTGAACAACCAGACCCTTACCGTTATCAGCCGCCAGCGCCTTAATGATGATGACCTGCTGAACCGTGAAAGCCTGATCGAAGAAACGCGTTTAACGCTATCCAGACGCCTGGCACAGCGTGTCGTCGAACGCATCAGTGCTTTGGAGGCGTTTGAGTGAAGGTATTTGCTGACAAGTTGCCAGCCGCTCTTGAAAAGCGTCTTCCCAAGGTCGTGATAGTCGCCGGGGATGAGCCCCTTCAGCATCGTGATGCCTGCGATGTCGTACGCGCCGCTGCCCGACAGGCAGGCGTTGAAGAAAGAGAAGTAATTGACGTTGAACCCAACTTTGCCTGGGGCCGTTTGCTGGATATTGCCGGCAACCTGTCCCTGTTTGCCTCGCGCAAGCTGATTGATGTGCGCCTGGGCAACCAGAAGCTGGGACAAGAAGGCAGCAAGATGCTGAGCTATTATGCTGAACAGATGGACAGCAGCGACGATATCCTGCTACTCAGTATGGGTAAGCTGGATGCCAAGCAACAAAAAAGCGCCTGGTTCAAGGCGCTGGATAAACACGGCCTGTTTGTGCCAGTCTGGCCAGTGGATGCCTCCCGTCTGGGCTATTGGCTACGCGACCGTGCTGGCTTGCATGGGTTACAACTGGATATGGATGCGGCCCGCCTGCTGGGTGAACGTACCGAAGGCAACCTGCTGGCGGCTGATCAGGAATTGCAGAAACTGGCGCTGATGCTCCCGCCGAATGCACGCATCAGCGCTGATACCATTGCTCAAGGTGTGGAAGATAATTCACGCTTTGATGTTTTCAACCTGGCGGATGCCTGTCTGAAAGGAGAAGCCTCCAGGGTGTCTCGTATCGTCCACGGTTTGCAAAGCGAAGGCGTTGAGGCACCGATTGTGCTTTGGGCATTGAGCCGTGAATTGCGCACCCTGCTATCCATTCATCAGCATATCGATCAGGGACAGAGCCTTGAACATGCCTGCAAGGCGCAAAAACCCATGATTTATGATAAACGTCGCCCGATTTACCAGCAAGCCATTCAGCGCTTGCCCATGAAGCGCCTGCACAAGCTTCTGCTGATGGCCCAGCGACTGGATCTGGCTGTCAAAGGCGCATCACCAGTGCCACTTTGGCCAGGATTGCATGACCTTGCTTTTACCCTGGCCGGTGGCCGTGGTCTGCTTGCAGAATCAGCCTGGACCTACCGGCTGCATTAGCGTTCTATCCATCAGCGGCGACTGGCATTGTAGCCGAGATCGGCACCGCGACTTTCATCGCTGGTACGGCGAACGGAAACGCCACGCCGTTTGCGATTTTCTTCTTCGCAAACGTCGTCCTTGCCGCCACAGATATCACAGCCATTTTTCATCCCGATCTGATTCAGACCACCGCATGAGCCCGCAATAGGCTTGCGGCCCAGAATCACACCGACCGCCATAGCGCCCATCACCAGTAGCATGAAACCAAATACCAATAACCAGATTGCCATTGCTGAATACCTCGTTGAACAGTGAGAATAGACTCGACGTGCGTGGCAGCCAATACAACAATAAACAGGCTTCACGTCTGCCCTGCCCTGATTGACAACATTATACGCTCATAGTGCCCTTTTCGACCAATCATGGCAGATACAAAAACGGGGCCAGCCGAATGGCTCGCCCCGCTCGCTGCACTGATCGGAGTAGAAGTTAGCCGCCAAAGTCATCCAGCAGGATATTTTCAGGCTCCACGCCCAGATCAAGCAATAGCTTGATGCAGGAAGCATTCATCATCGGCGGCCCGCACATGTAATACTCGCAATCTTCAGGCGCCGGGTGGTCCTTCAGATAGTTCTCATACAGAACATTGTGAATAAAGCCGGTCGGCCCATCCCAGTTGTCTTCCGGCTGGGGATCGGACAGTGCCAGGTGCCACTCAAAGTTGGGGAACTCTTCAGCCAGCTTGTCATATTCTTCGTTGTAGAAGGTTTCACGCCAGGAGCGCGCACCGTACCAGAACGAGATCTTGCGGCTTGATTTCAGACGCTTGAGCTGATCAAAAATATGGCTGCGCATCGGTGCCATTCCCGCACCACCGCCAATAAACACCATTTCAGCATCAGTGTCCCTGGCGAAGAACTCACCAAAGGGCCCCATGACGGTTACCTTGTCACCCGGTTTCAGGCTGAACACATAGGTAGACATCAGCCCAGGCGGATGACTGGTGCCGGGGGGCGGCGTCGCGATGCGGATATTGAACTTGAGAAGCCCTTTCTCGTCCGGATAGTTAGCCATCGAATAGGCACGAATGATTTCTTCATCATTCTTGTGAGAAATGTCGAACAGGCCAAACTTTTCCCAATCGCCACGATATTCTTCTTCGATATCGAAATCGGAGAATTTGATATCGTAGGGCGGCGCGACCAGCTGCACATAACCACCGGCTCGGAAAGCAACTTCTTCACCTTCCGGCAGCTTCAGGTTCAGTTCCTTGATAAAGGTCGCCACGTTGGGATTGGCGGTCACTTCAGTTTCCCACTTCTTGACGCCAAAGACTTCTTCCGGCACTTCGACTTTCATGTCCTGCTTGACAGGCACCTGACAGGAGAGGCGCCAGCCTTCCTTTTTCTCACGCATGGTGAAGTGAGATTCCTCGGTCGGCAGAATAGAGCCGCCGCCTTCTTCTACCCGACACTTGCACTGTGCACAGGAGCCACCGCCACCACAGGCGGAAGAAAGGAAGATGCCATTGGCTGCAAGCGTATTCAGAAGCTTGCCACCGGCCTGGGTAGACAGGGTATGTTCAGGATCACCATTCACTTCAATGGTTACATCCCCGCTACTTACTAATTTACTGCGGGCCGCCAGAATAATCGCCGTCAAACTGATGACGATGATGGTAAACATGACGACACCGAGCAAGATGACAGTTGTATCAACCATATCGGTTTCCTATTGCTGAGGGTTTTCAGTGAACAGGCAGCGCCTTGAAGCGCTGCCAGAAAAACCATCTCCCATTAAAGCTGTATGCCTGAGAATGACATAAAGCCCAGTGACATCAGGCCCACAGTGATAAAGGTGATGCCCAGACCCTGCAACCCGGCAGGCACATCGCTGTACTTCAGCTTTTCACGAATACCGGCCAGTGCCGTGATTGCGAGCGCCCAGCCAACACCGGAGCCAAAACCATACATAACGGATTCACCGAAATTATAGTTACGCTCCACCATGAACAGAACGCCACCGAGGATTGCACAGTTGACCGTAATCAACGGCAGGAAAACACCCAGGGCGTTATAAAGTGCCGGCACGTACTTATCCAGGAACATTTCCAGGATCTGAACCAGAGCGGCAATAACGCCGATATAGCTCAGCAGCCCCAGGAAGGACAGGTCAATATTTTCAGCACCGCTGATCCCCGTCCAGGACAAGGCGCCTTCCGCCAGCAAAAAGCCGAAAACGAGGTTGTTCACCGGGACGGAAATTGTCAGTACAACGATGACCGCAATGCCCAGACCAAAAGCTGATGACACCTTTTTGGAAACAGCCAGAAAGGTACACATGCCCAGGAAGAAGGCCAGCGCCAGGTTCTCGACAAATACCGAAGCAACGAAAAGGCTCAGATAATGTTCCATGTTACACGGCCTCCTTCGGCTGGGTATTTTCTTTCATCTTGAACTCGTTGGATTCTACCTGCTCCGGATTGACTGCACGCAGTACCCAGATCAAGAGTCCAATAATAAAGAAGGCTGATGGTGGCAGCAGCATCATACCGTTAGGCACGTACCAGCCACCGTTCTGGACAGTTTCCAGAATGGTGACACCAAATACACTGCCCGACCCCAGGAGCTCGCGGAAAAAACCGACAACCATGAGGACAAAACCGTAACCAATGCCGTTACCAACACCGTCCAGAAAAGACATGCCCGGCGTATTCGACATGGCAAAACCTTCAGCCCGCCCCATCACGATACAGTTGGTAATAATCAATCCAACGAATACCGAGAGTTGCTTGGACATCTCGTAGGCATAGGCTTTAAGAATCTGATCCACCACGATGACCAATGACGCGATTATCGTCATCTGAACGATGATCCTGATCGACGAAGGGATGTGGTTACGAATCAATGAAACAAACAGGTTAGAGAAAGCGGTCACGAAGATAACGGCAAGTGCCATTACCAGCGAAACGCTCATGCTTGTGGTGACGGCAAGCGCTGAACATATTCCCAGAATCTGTAGTGCAATGGGATTGTTCTTGAAAATAGGTGCCGTCAGGACACTTTTAGGCGTATCGTCTGCCATGTTTTAGGCTCCTTCCGATTCGAGTTCGACATCGGCTTGCTGAGCTTCATCCTGGGTGATTCCACTGCGGAATTTCGCCAGATACTCACCAAAGCCCTCAGGGCTCATCCAGAACTGCAGCATGTCAGTCACACCATTGCTGGTGAGGGTGGCACCTGACAGAGCGTCAACTTCGTACTCGGAACTTGCACCGCCTTTGGTCAGATGGATTTCCGGCGAAAGATCACCCTCTTCTTCATAGATCTTTTTGCCTTCCCACTGCGCCTGCCAACGTGGGTTGTTCACTTCAGCCCCTAGGCCAGGCGTTTCACTGTGGTCATAGTAGGTAATACTGACAATGGTATTGCCATCACCTTCCACAGACAAAAAGCCCATCATGCTTCCCCAAAGGCCCTGCCCACGAATGGGCAGGACAATCTGGTCGGGGTCGTCGACGTCGCCGACAAGGTAGATGGTAGCGAAGTTTTCGACCCGTGACAGCCCTGCGATATCCTGATCACCGGACAGTGTCCGGCCTGTCGCCGGGTCACGCGCTGCTTCAAACTGGTTGAAGGTCTCCGGATCAAACTGATCGGTATATTCACCCGAGCGCAGATCAACCACGCGAGCAGTAATCTTGTCTTGGAAAGTCGCTTCAATATTCATGCCTGGCTCATAGAGCTTGGCCACATTGAGAATATTGGATTTACGATCAAGTTCCTGATTGGTCTGCTGCATGGGGCGCAGTGCAACGGCGGCTGTCGATACGATAATCGAGCAGACGACACACAGGGCAAGCGCCACGGTCAGGATCTTCTTGATCGAATTATTACCTTGAGCCATCAGGCAATCTCCTCGGCCGGAGCACCCACGCGCTTCTCGCGACGCTTGATGTTGGCCTGGACAAAGAAGTGGTCGATCAACGGTGCAAACAAGTTAGCAAAAAGAATCGCCAACATGATGCCTTCCGGGAAGGCTGGGTTGACAACGCGGATCAGTACAGTCATGACACCAATCAGCGCACCGAATACCAGACGCCCTTGATTTGTCATGGATGACGAAACGGGGTCTGTCGCCATGAACACCATACCGAAGGCAAAACCACCAATCACCAGATGCCAGTACCAGGGCATGGCGAACATGGGGTTGGAATCTGAGCCGATCAGATTGAACAGGGTACTGGTGATCACCATGCCAAGGAAAACCCCCAGCATGATTCGCCAGGAGGCGATACGCGTCCAGAGCAGAACTGCCGCACCAATGAAGATGGCCAGCGTTGATACTTCACCCACTGAACCTGGAACAAAGCCAAGGAAAGCATCTGTCCAGCTGAATGTGGAAGACAGCGCAGACATGCCGTCCTGGAAAGCCATCGACAAGGCCGTAGCCCCCGTATAGCCGTCCGCAGCGACCCAGACAGCATCACCTGAAATCTGTGCCGGATAGGCAAAGTACAGGAATGCACGACCTGTCAGCGCTGGGTTGAGGAAGTTCTTTCCGGTACCCCCGAAAATTTCCTTACCAATAACAACACCAAAGGTAATCCCCAGTGCCACCTGCCAGAGCGGGATGGTAGCAGGCAGGATCAGCGCAAACAGCACAGACGTCACAAAGAACCCTTCGTTGACTTCATGGCCGCGCTTGATAGCGAACATTACCTCCCAGAAACCACCCACCACAAAAGTGACCAGGTAGATCGGCAGGAAATAGGTAGCACCCAGCACAAAGTTTGCCCACAGGCTGCTCGGATCATGTCCGCCGGCCAGGGTCATCATGATGGCTTCACGCCAGCCCGCCATGGAGGCATAGCCTGCATCAATAGCGGTATTGGCCTGCCAGCCGGCATTCCACATACCAAAGAACATGGCTGGGAAAGTACACATCCAAACCGTGATCATGATGCGTTTCAGGTCTATACCGTCACGCACGTGAGCAGTGGTCTTTGCCACGGTGGGTGGCGAGTAGAAAATCGTATCGACCGCTTCATAAAGGGGGTAAAGCTTTTCGTACTTACCACCTTTGTGGAAGTTGGGTTCGAGGTTGTCGAGTGTTTGTCTAATACCCATCATCAGGCCTCTTTCTCGATCATGGTGAGATTATCACGAAGGATCGGGCCGTACTCATATTTGCCTGGGCAAACATAGGTACACAGGGCCAAATCCTCTTCATCCAGCTCCAGACACCCCAGTTGCATGGCAACTTCAATGTCACCCACGATCAGTGAACGCAACAGCTGAGTTGGCATGACGTCTAACGGCATGATCTTCTCATAGGCACCGACCGGTACCATGGCCCTTTCCGAACCATTGGTGGATGTCGTCGGCGCATAGTTGCTGAGCCCCTTGATTTTGGAAATATAGATTCCTAATACCGAGTGCTTGTTAGCACCTGGGGATAGCCAACCCATGAAAGTACGCTTGTTTCCTTCTTCCAACAGACTGATCTGCTGATGGAAGCGCCCCAGGAAACTGACGTTTCCCTCTGCGGTCATACCAGAAAAGACAGAACCAGAGATAACTCGTGTGTCATCGGGTTGGATCACTTCACCCTTCAATAGTTCCTCAGTGCTGGCACCTATCCGGGTGCGCACAAGACGCGGCTTGTCAGCTCTGGGGCCACCAATGGCAATAGTTCGCTGCGTATCAATCTTACCTTCAGTAAACAGCTTGCCATAGGCAATCACATCCTGGTAGCCGATATGCCAGACTTTTTTGTGCAGTGCAACCGGAGAAAGGTGATGAATGTGCGTACCCACAAGGCCGGCAGGATGCGGTCCTGAGAAAGTCTGTTCCTGGACGCCGCTAATGTCGCCACCCGGGATATTGCTGTCCGGGCCGCTACACAGGAAAACCTTACCTTCGGTCAACCTTGCCAACACCTTCAGGCCATCCTCAAATGCCTGGGGCTGCTCATTGATGATCAGAGCAGGATCAGGACTTAAAGGATGCGTATCAATGGCAGTGACAAATATATCTGCGGGCACGCTGTCTATTTCAGGCGTACGGGAAAACGGACGCGTGCGCAATGCCGTCCACATGCCCGACTCAACCAGTTGATCAACAATGCCCTGCCGTTCAAGGCTTTCGAGGTTTGCACGCTCGTGGGAAGCAAACGGGACCGCTTCTTCACTCTCGTCAACCTTGATAACCACAGACAGTAAGCGACGCTTCTCGCCACGATTAATGGCAACGACCTCACCTGATGCTGGCGACGTAAAACGCACGCCAGCAATTTTCTTATCAGTGAAGAGCAATTGGCCCAATTTGACCTTATCCCCTTCCTTGACTTCCATAGTCGGTTTCATACCAACATAGTCAGTGCCCAGGATTGCCACGTGACGCACGTGCTTGGCATCTTCAATGCGTTGCTCGGGCGCTCCCGTGATGGGGAGATCCAGGCCTTTCTTGACTTCGATCATAGTCTCGCCCAGTTGATGGATCGGATAAACGAAGATAAGGGGTTCGAATGGATTCGAATTCTTATTAGTTTCTCAGATTGTTACCAGTCAGGCTTGAAGCTTGAAGCAAACTCAAACCACCCCAAAGATCTATCCCATTATAAAGATATCCGCGTCCAATGACCACATCCCTGACGCTCGCCAAAAGTGCTATAGGCCTAAAGTGCCATGGACCCAATGGTCACCCGTTTCAGGATCTCACAGAAACCAAAACGCCACCCGTAGGTGGCGTTGATATGGGCTGATGATGAAGCTCGATCAGGCATGCGGTAGCTTCAGAAAAGTGACGTTGGACATTTGCTGAAGAATCCTTACTACCTGGCAGCTGTAACCGAATTCATTGTCGTACCACACATAGACGACAGCATGATTATCGTTGGCAATGGTCGCCTTGGCATCCACGATACCGGCATGCCGATTGCCCACGAAATCAGATGACACCACTTCAGGCGAATCAACAAAATCGATCTGCTTCTGATAGGAAGAATTGATGGATACATCGCGAAGATAGTCATTCAGGGCTTCCGCGTCAGTACCCTTCTCCAGAGTCAGGTTCAGGATCGCCATGGAAACATTTGGCGTTGGCACGCGGATGGCATTACCCGTGAGCTTGCCCTCGAGCTCGGGAAGGGCCTTGGCCACCGCCTTGGCCGCACCGGTTTCAGTCAAGACCATATTCAGCGCCGCACTGCGGCCACGACGATCGCCTTTATGGTAATTGTCGATAAGATTCTGGTCGTTGGTATAAGCATGCACCGTTTCCACATGACCAGTGACCACACCATACTGGTCGTTCAGTGCTTTGAGGACCGGCACGATAGCATTAGTGGTGCAGGATGCTGCAGATAGGATCTTGTCGTCCTCTGTCACATCATCATGATTGATACCATAAACGATGTTCTTGATTGAACTCTTTCCAGGCGCTGTTAACAGGGCTTTTGAAACGCCCTTGCAGGTCAGGTGCTGGCCAAGGCCGGCCTCGTCCCGCCAGATACCGGTATTGTCAACCACAACCGCATTATCAATAGCGTAATGGGTATAGTCGATCTCTTCTGGCGAGTCGGCATAGATGACCTGCACGACGTTACCGTTTACCGTCAGAGTCCGTGCCTCTACATCAATACTGATCGTGCCCTCAAAAGGACCATGAACAGAATCGCGACGCAGCAGACTGGCGCGCTTTTCCAGGTCCTTGGCAACGTCACCACGCCCACGCACTACGATAGCACGCAGGCGCAACAGATTGCCGCCACCGGCTTTCTCGACCAGGATGCGTGCCAGCAGGCGACCAATGCGACCAAAGCCATAGAGAACAACGTCCTTAGGTTCACCTATGCTTGCACCGGGCTGGTAACCATCAACAATTTCATGCAGCTCTTTGCGCAGGAAGGCCTCGACGTCGCCACCGCCCTGCTTTTTCAGCATCACGCCAAGTTTGCCAATATCCACATGAGCCGGGCCCAGGTTCAGATCACACATGGCTTTGACAATCGGAAAAGTATCCTGAACAGACAGCTCAGTGCCTTCAATCTTGCGTACAAAACGGTGGTCTTTCAGGATGCGGATGACAGAGCGCTTGATCAGCGAACGCCCGAACATGGTGGCGACAACGTTATTCTGGCGATAAAGACGGCCGACGAGAGGTATCATCTGCTCGGCGAGCGCTTCATTACTTTGCCATTCCTGAAATATGTTATCGAGCGTTTGCTGGCTCACGGGCGACCTCATCGTGGTGGAAATGTAGGAAAAAGAAGAATGATTATCCCGACCTGGCATCAGGGCTGCAATCACTGGTTAGTCGCACTACGTGTAAGGAGATTACACAAACACGTTTTCGACTACAAAAATACGCCGGTCCAAGCCGCCAGCCGTCATCGTCGTGTATCATCGGGGTCTTCATTTTTTGTGCAGCCGATATTTCCATTATGCCGACTTTCTCTTTACTGGAACCGCCCGCGCCGAAAGGGGCGCGTGAAACGCTTTACTGGGAAAATCCACCAGGTAGCGCGGTCGCATTGGGGCTGGCCCGCCTGGCGCGCAAGGCACCTTTAATGGTGATTACGCCAAGCACGGCGGATGCGCAGACCCTGGAACAGGCGCTCAGCTTTTACACCGAGACACCAGTGCTACCTTTTCCTGACTGGGAAACACTGCCTTATGACAGCTTCTCTCCTCATCAGGATATCGTCTCGGCGCGCCTGCGTACCTTGCGCCAGCTGCAGGACGGTCTTCACGGCATTGTGCTGGTTCCGATCAATACCCTGATGCAGCGCCTTCCACCGGTGGCGTATATTGCCGGGCGCGTGATGTCACTCAAAGCGGGCGACAGGCTGGATCGCGAAGCATTCCGCGAGGCGCTTTCCCGAGCAGGTTACCGTGCTGTGGAAACTGTGTATGAGCCGGGCGAGTACGCCCTGCGTGGCGCCTTGATCGACCTCTACCCCATGGGCGTCGATGCACCCATCCGTATTGATCTGTTTGACGACGAGATCGAAACCCTGCGTCTGTTTGATCCGGGCTCACAGCGCACGACTGAAAAGATCAATGATATTGAGCTTTTGCCTGCCCACGAGTATTCGCTCAGCCGCAGCGCCATTGCCTGCTTTCGGGAAAACTTTGAAACGCTTTTCGATGTTGATCCACGTCAGTGTCCTTTATATAACGATGCCCTGAAAGCCATACCATCACCAGGTCTTGAACAGTATCTACCCCTATTTTTTGAACAGACCGCCTCCCTGTTTGAACATCTGAGTGATGCCACCCAGGTTGCCCTGATGCCCGGGATTCGCGATGCCGCCGAGCAACATTGGGCATCTATCGAGGCGCGCTATGCCAATCTGGGCGTTGACCCGACACGCCCCTTGTTGCCACCCCATCGCGCCTTTATTGCCAGTAACGATATTTTTGCCGCTATCAACCAGCACCCACGGGTTGAGTTAACCAGGGATCAGGACAATCGGCATGCTCAGGTACCGCAGGCACGCACCCTGCCTGAGGTCACCATCAATGCCCGCAGCAAGACGCCTTTGGCAGCACTTGAACACTTCCTGGCCACCCATCCCCATACACGCGTACTCTTTGTTGTCGAATCCCGTGGACGCCGTGAAGCCCTTGAAGATCTACTCGCCCCACTGTCGCTCAAGCTACCCTATGTCACACGCTTTGCCGACTTTCTTGACAGCCAACTACCTTATGCGATTAGCGAGGGCCTGATAACACAGGGTCTGTGGCTTGAAAATCCTGACCTGGCCGTGGTTACCGAATCTGAGCTGTTTGGTGAAGTGGTACGCCAAAGTCGTCGACGCGAAAAAGTGACTGACGACAATGAGTTTGCCGTTCGCCATCTTTCCGAATTGAAAGAAGGCGCCCCCGTCGTTCATCAGGCCCATGGTGTTGGGCGCTACCTGGGGCTTGAAACCCTTGAGGCAGGCGGCCAGGCCAGTGAATTCCTTGCCCTAGAGTATGCCAATGGCGCCAGGCTTTATGTGCCGGTCGACAGTCTGCACCTTATATCACGCTATAGTGGCAGCGCAGATGAATTGGCGCCGCTGCATAAACTCGGCTCGGATCAGTGGGAGAAGGCGCGCAAGAAAGCCGCTGAAAAAATCCGCGACACTGCCGCCGAACTACTGGATATCTATGCTCGTCGCGAAGCCCAGGAAGGCGTGGTTTATGCCGCTCCAGACGATGAATATCAACGCTTTGCAGCCAGCTTCCCCTTTGAGGAAACGCCTGATCAGCAAGCCGCCATTGAAGCGGTGATCAAGGACATGACCTCACCCCAGCCGATGGATAGAGTCGTCTGCGGGGACGTAGGGTTTGGCAAGACAGAAGTTGCCATGCGTGCAGCCTTCCTGGCAGCTCAATCCAATCGTCAGGTAGTGGTACTGGTGCCCACTACTCTGCTGGCTCGTCAACACTATGAGAATTTCCGCGACCGGTTTGCCGATACGGCAGTGAATATCAGCCTGATATCACGTTTCACTCAGGGCAAGACCATGAATGAAACCCTGTCACGTATTCGCGAGGGTCAAACCGATATCGTGATTGGCACCCACAAACTGCTTTCCAAAAGCGTAGAGTTACCCAGGATGGGCTTGCTGATTATTGACGAGGAACACCGTTTTGGCGTCGCCCAGAAAGAAAAGCTCAAGACCCTACGCGCTGAGGTTGATATTCTGACCCTGACCGCCACGCCTATTCCGCGTACCCTGAATATGGCCATGAGCGGCATTCGGGACCTGTCGATCATTGCTACACCGCCCGCCCGGCGTCTATCTGTCAAAACCTTTGTCCAGCGCCATGAAGACGGCACCATAAAGGAAGCTTTGCTTCGCGAAATCCTGCGCGGGGGGCAGGTCTACTTTCTGCATAACGAAGTCAAGACGATTGAAAACACGGCAGAAAAAATACGCGAGCTGGTGCCTGACGCCCGGGTTGCCGTGGCCCATGGCCAGCTACCAGAACGCAGTCTTGAGCGCGTCATGTCAGACTTTTACCATCGTCGCTTCAATGTACTTGTCTGTTCAACCATTATTGAAACCGGCATCGATGTGCCTAATGCCAATACCATCATTATTGAACGCGCAGACAAGTTCGGGCTTGCCCAGCTACATCAGTTACGAGGACGGGTTGGCCGCAGCCATCATCAGGCTTACGCCTATCTGATGACCCCACCTCCCAAAGTCATGACGCGGGACGCCGTAAAACGCCTGGAAGCGATCAGTGCTTCCGATGACCTCGGCGCAGGCTTTACGCTCGCCAGCCACGATATGGAAATTCGCGGCGCCGGCGAACTGCTTGGCGATGAACAAAGCGGTCAGATGGAAACCATTGGCTATACGCTGTATATGGAAATGCTCGACCGCGCCGTCAAGGCCATCCGTTCAGGTAAAACACCCAATATCAACGCCCCCTTCAATACCGGTGTGGAAATCAGCCTGAACCTTCCGGCCCTGATACCTGCTGACTATATACAGGATGTCCAGCAACGCCTGGTCATGTACAAACGAATCGCCAATACCCAGCACAGTGAACAGCTCAAGGAATTGCAGGTCGAATTGATAGATCGTTTCGGATTGCTGCCAGCGCCGTTAAAAAACCTGATTCGTCAGACCCGATTACGTCAGCGGGCAGAACAACTGGGCATTGAAAGGCTGGAAGCCGGTGAAGCACGCGGCAGGATCATTTTCGAAAGCGGAACGCCTGTGGACCCCATGACGCTGGTCAACCTGATCCAGCGCTCATCCCAGCAGTTTCGCCTCGAGGGTTCAGACACCCTGCGCTTTGAACTGCCGATGGCATCCGTCGATGCACGTTTCAAACAACTGGAAACGCTGCTCGACCAGCTGAATCAGAAAGTAGCCGTCGCTTGATGGTACGCTACAAACTTTACCGACATACCAGGTTGCCTGGCCTGATACTTATGGAAGTCTAACTGTGCGCTATTTAGCATTTATGTACCGATGGCACAAACAGAAACAAAAAAACCAGAAGGATACAGCATGACCACTCACCCACTGCTTCGGTCGAAAAAGCTGTTTACCGTCAGCTTGCCTGCCATCTTACTGGTGGCCGCTGCTTGGGTCCCCACCCCGGGTCTTGCTCAAGCGAACAGGGAGGCAACGCCCGCTGTTGGCATTTCTGACCAGATGGCAAGGACGCAAAACGCTCACCCCAATGAGCTGCCTCGCGGTCAATTCATTATGCCTGAAGAAGGCGACATTATTGGCCAACACTATTCCATCACGGTTAGCGATCACGCCGAGACGCTGATTGATATTGCACGCCGCCATAATATTGGTTATGAAGAAATCCGCATGGCTAACCCGGATGTCAGCCTTTGGGTCCCTGGAAAAGGCACCGAGGTGGTTATCCCTGCCCAATACATACTTCCACCCGTTCCGCGTGAAGGCGTTGTGATCAACCTCTCAGAACTGCGCCTTTATTATTATCCGGACGATAATCAGGAGATTGTCGAAACCTATCCTGTCAGCGTAGGCCGCGAGGAGTTTGCAACCCCGGTTGGCGTCACCCGCACCACCATCAAGGTGGAAAACCCTGCATGGGCACCGCCAGCCTCCATGCGGCGGGAAGCCGCCGAGCGCGGCGACCCTCCGCCCGAAATCGTACCGCCGGGGCCACAAAACCCACTGGGGGAACATGCCATTCTATTAGACATGCCTAGCTATCTGATTCACGGCACTAACCGCCCCGACGGTGTAGGCATGCGCGTCAGCCGAGGCTGCATCCGCATGTACCCTGAAGATATCGAGTCAATGTACGAGCGCCTGCCAAGCGGCACCAAGGTGAACCTGGTCGATATTCCCTTCAAAGCAGGCTGGGCTGAAGACGGCACCCTGCTCGTGCAATCCTTTCCACAACTTGAAGAAAACATGGGCAACTTCGAGCCTTTGCTTGATGCACTTAGGCGTGTGGCAGAAAAAGCGCCCGATGA
>NZ_VMQS01000050.1 GCF_007625055.1 Halomonas sp. | reverse complement strand
CTGTTGACCGACAATGGCGCTTTTGCCACCCCGGGCGGTTGTTCCAAAGGCCATTGCCCCAGATCAACCAGCGTATGGATAACGCTCAGGACCTCTTCACGGCTCATCGGTGCTGTGCTCAGCAAAGCTTCCAGACGTAACCTGAACGCTTCCGCCTGCTGTTCTTCCCTGGAGGGCACCTCGGCTTCACGCTCACTGCGCTCGTCATCTTCGAGCGTCGCCAATGAACGCACCGGCGGGCCAGTCGGAATATTCAGATTATTATTCGGATCTTCCAGTTCACGCAGTGCCTTGGCAAAGGCATCATCAAGCTCACGGAACTGACGCAACTTATCGCGCTCATCAAGAGGCTTTTGTGTTTTCTGGTATTTCATTAGTTTTCCATCTTTGCCCTTACCGTCATGACAATTTTTCAGACAGGCACTATGCGGGCTTGAGATGCACGGTCAATGCAATACGATTATTGCAGTACGATTATCAAGATACGATTCTTAAAAAAATGGCACGCTATTGGCGATGTCGGCTTGGCTGCCAGCATTCTTAACACTTACGGGTTATGCCCTAGTCAGCTAAAGACGGGCACAATATTTCAGATTGTTATCATTTTGTAGGTATGGCGGTGACCATCTGGCATGGTATGAAGCGGAATATGTTTGGCAAGTGCATCAAGTGATGCCAATTAACAAGATAGCCCACATGCCCGTCATCATCAACGTCAAGAAAGTATTCAATTTACCTGGCTGCATGACGTGCTGGAAGAGTAACAGATTCATGATTTTAAAGCCCGACATCATGAACTGATCGATATCGGGCAGTCAATAGGCTATTCAAAGACGTCAGTCTTCCATACGGTCCAGCCAGGATTCCACTGTTTCATCACCATACTGATCTTTCCAGGCGCGCAATCCCTTGTGATTGCCACCGCGAGTTTCAATCACTTCACCGGTGTGAGGATTCTTGTAGACTTTCAGGCGACGCTTACGACGGCCATCCGTGCTTTTAAGCTGCTTGCTGCTGCGCTGATCGGCATTGGGGTCAAGCAGCGCAATAACATCTGCAGCCGACTTATGGAACTCTTCCATCAAGGCTTCAAGCTTTTCCTTGAAAGCCAGTTCGTTCTTCAGGCGCTGGTCGTTCTCAAGACGATTCAGGTCTTCCTGCAGCTGCTTTAGTTGCTGTTCTTTTAGAATGTATTCGTTTAACAGGGACATATTAGGCGTTCCTTTTGATGTAAAAATGTCTTGCCAGTAGCATCAGTCAGCAATGAAACCTTGGTTATCCACTGCACACTTACCTTTTGATAACAGGTTCACCAGGAAAACAACCTGCTTTCTCGCCTGGTGAGTGACCAACTTCACAGCTCCCGACGACAAAATCCTGCAGCCCCTGCTTCACTCGGGAAGCAGGCATTAAACTGGCAGATTTGTCGCGCTGCTACTATCTGGGTGCTGGTCATTAACATCACGTCTTAAAACCAGATTATCAAGTTGAGTCATGTCAGCCAAGCGCTTAAAAGGTAACCATTAGGCCTTAGCCATGAAATTACATTTATTGTTCGAGTACCGAAAGCTGATTGAGTTCATTAACTCAACTGCTAATAGTTTAACCTATTTCAGCCAATTGCAAAGGGCACCTGATTAAATATGTCGGTCTTATTAACCAAATAGGCTAAATTTAACCCGACTGAGCATCAGTTTGCAGTGCACAACAAGTCGTGGCAATCTATTAATTAGTAAAATACAATTTTAAAAACATCAGGTTAGCGACGAAAACCAGAGCAGAAAAGACGGCTTCTCAAGACGGGCCAGGGCCACCTTCAAAAGAGTAAACAAAAATAACAGCTGTCTCTGAACTATCTGACAAGCGGGCCACATTGCCAGCGAACCGGTATAAAAAAACGTCGCCCGTTAAGGCGACGTTCTGCATACCATGGCACTGGGTCAGGTCAGGAGGTTCAGTCCTGCCCACCTCCCATCTGCTGTTTGATGAGATCACCAATGGTGGTCGGGCCGCCGGCGGTTTCCGGCTCCTGATCACGGATCTTTTTCAGGTTCTGGCGGGTATCATCCTGCTCTTTCGCCTTGATCGACAGATTGATCTGACGGCTCTTGCGATCGACATTGATGATACGTGCCTCAACGCTATCACCCTCATTCAGCACGTTGCGCGCGTCTTCAACACGGTCAGCGCTGATTTCAGATGCCTTGAGTACGGCAATCACATCCGTTGCCAGCTCAACGTGCGCTTCCTTGGCATCAACATCAACAATGCGGCCCGTTACGATGCTGCCCTTGTCGTTGACGGACAGGTATTCAGCCACCGGATCGGAATCCATCTGCTTGATACCCAGAGAAATGCGCTCGCGCTCAGGATCAATCGACAGGATAACCGCTTCTGCCTCATCACCCTTCTTGAAATGACGAACCGCTTCTTCGCCAGTCTCTGTCCAGGAAATGTCGGACAGATGCACCAGGCCATCGATGCCACCTTCCAGACCAATGAAGATACCGAAATCGGTGATCGACTTGATGGTACCGGAGACACGGTCGCCCTTGTTGTGCTCGGCGTTAAAGGTTTCCCACGGATTGGCAGTACACTGTTTGACGCCCAGGGAAATACGACGACGCTCTTCATCGATATCGAGAATCATGACGTCAACATCATCACCGACCTGAACCACCTTGGACGGGTGAATGTTCTTGTTGGTCCAGTCCATTTCAGAGACGTGAACCAGACCCTCGACACCTTCTTCCAGCTCGGCAAAGCAGCCGTAGTCGGTAAGGTTGGTGACAACGGCGTGCACCTTGGTGCCTTCCGGGTAACGATCCTTGATGTTGACCCAGGGATCTTCGCCCAGCTGCTTGAGTCCCAGCGACACGCGGTTGCGTTCGCGGTCAAACTTCAGCACCTTGACGTTGATCTCGTCGCCAACGGCCACGATTTCAGACGGATGCTTGATGCGCTTCCAGGCCATATCGGTGATGTGCAGCAGACCGTCGACGCCGCCCAGATCAACAAAGGCACCGTAATCGGTAAGGTTCTTGACGATACCCTTGATCTGCTGACCTTCCTGAAGCGTCGCCAGCAGTGCTTCGCGCTCGGCACTGTTCTCGGCTTCGAGAACGGCACGGCGGGAAACCACCACGTTGTTGCGCTTGGGATCGAGCTTGATAACCTTGAAATCCAGTTCCTTGTTCTCCAGGTGCGCGGTATCGCGAACCGGGCGAACATCAACCAGAGAGCCAGGCAGGAAGGCACGGATTGAATCAACTTCGACTGTGAAGCCGCCCTTGACCTTACCGTTGATCACGCCCTTGATGATTTCTTCTTTCTCGAAGGCTGCTTCCAGAATCTTCCACGCTTCAGCGCGTTTCGCCTTCTCGCGAGACAGACGTGTCTCACCAAAGCCATCTTCGACCGCTTCCAGTGCAACGTGGACGTCATCGCCAATGGCGATCGTCAGTTCACCGTTATCATCACGGAATTGTGCCGCGGGGATCTGGCCTTCGGATTTCAGACCTGCGTTAACGGTAACCCAGTCACCGTCAATGTCGACAACCTGGGCGGCGACAATGGCGCCGGGTTCCATATTGATGTCGTTAAGAGACTGTTCAAACAGTTCAGCAAAGCTTTCGCTCATGATGTTCCTACGTGATCAACGTTGTTGAGGCAGTTGTGCCTTCTCCGCACCACCAGCAAGTGCGGGCCTAATGTCATTCTACTCTTGAGGGCGTTAACACTGGTTAGGCCTGACGGGGCTTTCCATTTGGGGTTACTGCCCTGCCACGTCATGACGCCTCATCAAGAGCGCCGCAAGGGAGAATCAAGCGCCGGGGGCAAGGCCTCGCTGGGCCAGCCAGTCGGTCAGTTGTTCAACCACTTCCGGTATACTCAGGCGCGTGGTATCCAGCAATACAGCATCATCTGCCGGTTTGAGGGGTGCCACACTGCGCTGCGTGTCGCGTGCATCGCGTGCCTGAATCTCCTTCAAAAGACTCGAGAGATTAGCATCCACGCCGGCTTCCTGCAACTGCAGATGGCGCCTGCGCGCCCGCTCCTCAGCAGAAGCTGTCAGGAATACCTTGAGGGTCGCACCAGGGAAGACCACCGTGCCCATGTCCCGCCCGTCCGCCACCAGCCCGGGAAGCTGTCGGAAATCGCGCTGGCGCTGCAGTAACGCCGTGCGCACCTCAGGAATGGCCGCTACCCTGGAGGCCCACTCGCCTACCTGCTCATTGCGAATCGCCTGACCAACGTTCTCCCCTTCCAGCACGGTCAACGGCTGGCCATGCTCAATCGGGAAGCTGACATCCAGTGCCTTGGCAAGCTCGGCCAGGGGGGTGGGATCATCCAGTGCCACCGCATGCTTGTTGGCCGCGTAAGCAGTCAACCGATAGAGGGCGCCGCTATCCAGAAGGTGCCAACCCAGGCGCTCGGCCATCAGGCAGCTGATGGTCCCTTTACCTGCCCCCCCGGGGCCGTCAATGGCCAGAACCGGAGCTGAGTCACTCATCTTTTCCCTCCACGTTCAGCGTCATGCCGATGCGGGTGGCCAGTTCAATAAAGTTGGGGAAGGACGTCGCCACATTGGCACAGTCCTCGATAACGATTTCATCACTGGCGCGCAGGGCGGCAATCGTAAACGCCATGGCGATACGGTGATCTCCCAGGCTATTGATTTGCCCGCCAGCATAGCTGGCCCTGGCCGCCTCACCGTTGCCGGTGATGTCGATACCATCCTCAACCACCTGGTGTTCAACGCCCAGCACGGCCAGGCCATCCGCCATGGCCTGAATACGGTCGGACTCCTTGACCCGCAGCTCTTCAGCGCCGCGCAGCCGGGTAACCCCCTCGGCGTTGGCCGCCGCGATAAACAGGGCCGGGAATTCATCAATCGCCAGAGGCACCTGATCCACCGGAATATCAATACCTTTTAAAGGCGCATAGCGGATACGGATATCGGCCACCGGCTCGCCGCCCACTTCTGCCTGGTTGCCAAGCTCAAGGTCGGCCCCCATCAGCGTAAGGATATTGATCACTCCGATACGCGTCGGATTGATACCCACGTGTTCAAGGGTGATATCCGACCCCGGCGTAATCGCGGCGGCCACCAGAAAGAAGGTGGCAGAAGAGATATCCGAGGGCACGTCAATCGGCCCGGCGGTAAGCTGCCCCCCGCCTTCCAGCCAGCAGGTGTCACCTTCTCGCGCCACCGGGTAGCCAAAACCATTCAGCATGCGTTCAGTATGATCACGGGTGGGCGCAGGCTCCCGTACGCGGGTTTCACCGTCGGCGTAGAGTCCGGCAAGCAGCAGGCAGGACTTGACCTGAGCGCTGGCCATCGGCATCAGGTAGTTGATGCCCTTGAGTGGCGCGCCGCCGCGTATCTTCAGCGGTGGGCGTCCGCCTTCAGCCGTGTCTATGGTTGCGCCCATCTTGCGTAACGGATCAGCGACCCGGTTCATGGGGCGCCTGGTCAAGGAGCCATCGCCCGTCAGTTCACTGTCAAATGCCTGCCCGGCCAGCAAACCGGCAAACAGGCGCATTGCCGTTCCGGAGTTACCGACATAAAGCGGTCCGGAAGGCGCCTTCAGACCCTGCATGCCGACCCCATGAATGGTCACATTGCCCTGATGCGGGCCTTCAATGGCGACCCCCATTTCGCGAAACGCCTGCAGGGTAGCCAGGCTGTCTTCACCTTCAAGAAAGCCTTTTACCTCGGTGACGCCCTGCGCCAGTGCGCCCAGCATGATGGAACGGTGGGAAATGGACTTGTCGCCCGGAACGCGCAACTGCCCCTGGGCGCTGCCACCCGGCTGCACTCGATACGTCACTTGACCTTGTGGTTGCATGTGATATTCCGCTTGATAGCTGGTTTTGTTAATTAAAGAATCAAAATAGTGCCGGGCGTGGCTGGCACGATCAAAGGTGGCCAGCATGGCGTCGCTATCGCCAATCGCGACGGCATTTCGCAGACGTTGCAGACCGGCTTCAAAATCATCCAGCGAGGCCAACACCGCCTCGCGATTGGCGATAAAGATATCCCGCCACATCACCGGGTCGCTGCCCGCGATCCGGGTGAAGTCACGAAAGCCACCCGCGGCATAACGAAAGATATCCAGCCGCTGGTCCTGACGAGCCAGGGTATCGACCAGCGAGAACGCCAGCAGATGGGGCAGATGGCTGGTTCTTGCCAGCACCTGATCGTGGCGCTCCACATCCATCTCGATCACTTCGGCGCCACAGGCCTGCCACAGCTGGCGGGTGCGTTCGAGGGCGTCGACGTCGACATTGGCTTCCGGGGTGAGAATGACCTTATGGTCAAGATAGAGCCTTGGGTTGGCCGCCGCCACACCACTTTTCTCCGAGCCCGCGATGGGATGACCCAGCACCAGGGTGCTGGGCAGGTAGCCGAATACCTGGCGGGCACAGTCACGAATAGCCGCCTTGGTACTGCCAACGTCGGTGATCACGACCGTCGAGAAATCGCTCAGCGTCTTGGCCAGCTCGCGCATGACGCTTTCCATGGCCAGTACCGGAACGGCCAGCACAATCATGGATGCCTGAGGGGCCAGCTCTGCCAGACAGCTGCCGCCAGCATTAATCAGGCCCATATTGATGCCGCGCTGAACTTCCTCACTATCCGGGTCGCAGGCAATGATGGTCTGGGTGAAGCCTCCCTGACGCAAGGCTGCGGCCAGTGAACCGCCGATCAGGCCAAGCCCCACCATCAGGATACAGGGCTCGCGCAGCTGAGTAGCGTCCAGACAGCCTTGCTGCTGTATTGTCAGTGTCACAGCACACCCAGGGGATAGGAACCCAGTACCTTGAGATCCGCTGCACGCAGGCGCACTTCTTCAAGCATGGCGGCCACCTGGGGTTCCGCATGATGCCCCTTGAAGTCGATGAAGAACACGTAGTTCCAGACGCCGGAGCGCGCCGGACGGGTCTCCAGGCGTGTCATATCGATCTGGTGACGGTGAAAAGGCTCCAGAAGATCATGCAGGGCGCCCGGCTGATTACGCATGGCTACCACCAGAGACGTTTTGTCATCACCGGACAGGGGCACATCCTGGCTGCCGATAATCAGGAAACGGGTGGAGTTATCCGGGCGATCCTCGATCTTTTCAGCAATCCGATCAAGACCGTAGAGTTTACCCGCCATGTCTCCCGCAATCGCTGCGCTGTGCCATTCTGTCTTGACCAGCTTGGCCGCTTCGGCATTGGAGGCCACCGGTACCCGCTCGGCATGGGGAAAATGCGCGTCCAGCCACTTGCGGCACTGGGCAAAGGACTGAGGGTGAGAGTAGATGCGGGATACCTTGTCGCGACGGGTATTTTCGCTGACCAGCAGATGATGATGGATGCGCAGTACCACCTCACCGCAGATATTGATCGACGACTCCATGAAGGTATCCAGGGTGTGGTTGACCACCCCTTCCGTGGAGTTCTCGACCGGCACCACCCCGTAGTTGACCGCGCCGGCTTCGACCTCGCGAAACACTTCGTCTATGGCCGCCATGGGCAGGCTGATAGCACTCTCCCCAAAATGCTTGAGCGCCGCCTGTTGCGTAAAGGTGCCTTCAGGCCCGAGGTAAGCCACCTTGATGGGCTGCTCGAGTGCCAGACAGGCCGACATGATCTCGCGGAATAGCCGCGCCATTTCCTCGTCATCCAGCGGGCCATTGTTCAGTGCCATAATGCGCCGCAGTACCTGCGCTTCGCGCTCAGGTCGATAGAAAACCGTTGTGGGGTCATCAGCGAGCTTTACATCTGCCACCTGCTTGGCGCAGCTGGCACGCTCACTGATCATACGCAATATATCGCTATCAAGTTGATCGATACGCTGGCGCAGGTTTTCCAGCTTGATGGAGATATCGCTCATCAATTCAGCCCTTTCTTTGTTCGAAATCGGCCATGAAGGCCACCAGCGCATCAACGCCCTCTTCCGGCACCGCGTTATACAGGCTGGCGCGCATGCCACCCACGCTGCGATGCCCCTTGAGATTCAACAGCCCGGCCGCATCCGCTTCTGCCAGAAAGGCGCTGTCCAGGGCGGCATCCGCCAGCACAAAGGGCACGTTCATGATGGAACGGTTGGCCACCTTGATAGGGTTGCTGTAAAAATCGCTGTGATCGATCGCCGCATATAGTTTTTGCGCCTTGCGCTGATTGATCTGGGCCATGGCCTTGAGGCCACCAATCTCATGCTTCAACCACTGGAACACCAGGCCCGCCAGGTACCAGGCATAGGTCGGCGGCGTATTGAGCATCGACCCCGCTTCGCTGATACCCTTGTAATCAAAGAGCGTTGGAGTGCCGGGTCGCGCCTGGTCCAGCAGGTCATCGCGCACCAGCACGAGCGTCAGCCCCGCGGGGCCGATATTTTTCTGGGCACCTGCATAGATCACCCCGAATTTCGACACATCCAGGGGCGCGGAAAGAATGCTTGATGACATATCGCACACCAGCGGCACCTCACTGCCATCAGCACGCGTCAAAGCTGGCGTGTAATCGTAGGCCAGGCCACCGATAGTCTCATTGGCGGTATAGTGGGCGTAGCACACATCGCTGCTCAGCTGAATATCCTGCGGGCGGGGCACAGCGGTAAAACCGTCTGGTTCGCTGTCGGCGGCTACATGGTAGGGCAAATCAAGACGCTTGATTTCCGCCAGTGCCTTCTTGCCCCAGATACCCGTCTGGATAAAGTTGGCACGGCCACCCTTGCCCAGAAGGTTCATCGGCAACATGGCAAACTGCAGGCTGGCACCGCCTTGAAGAAACAGCACCCGGTAGTTGTCCGGTACGCCAAGCAGTTCCCGGAAGTCGCTTTCTGCCTGCCGGGCAATGGCCACAAATTCATCACTGCGGTGACTCATTTCCATTACCGAGAGGCCGTGCCCCTGGTAATCGAGCATTTCCGCCTGGGCGCGTTCCAGAACAGCTTCCGGCAGAGCGGCTGGTCCTGCACAGAAATTAAAGTGACGTGTCATCGGTTCCAGGTGCCTCCTCGCCGTTGGCCTTTGGAATGGTTTCATCTTCCAGCAATGCTGCGTCAAGCTCGCTATCTTCCGGCTCATCGACCCGCACGGTTTTCACCAGTTGCTCTTCCTTGCCGAGACGGATCAGCATCACACCCTGGGTGTTACGCGACGTGGTCGAGACCTCCTCGACCCGGGTGCGCACCAGGGTGCCGCGGTCAGTAATCAGCATCATTTCGTCGCTGTCATACACCTGCATACCGGCAACCATCTGGCCGTTGCGCGCACTGGTCTGCATGGCGATAACGCCCTGGCCGCCGCGACCGCGCAGCGGAAACTCTTCCAGACGGGTGCGTTTGCCAAAGCCGTTTTCGCTGGCGGTCAGGATATAGATCTGACCGTCAGACTGGGAAACGGGCAGGGCCTCAGGTGTCAGGTTTGCTCCCGGTTCGTCCTCGGCTTCCACGCCCGTTTCAGCATCAATCTGCTGGCTTTTGGGAATAATCAGGCTGATGACTTCCGCATCATCGGTCAGGCGCATACCGCGCACGCCTCTGGCCGTGCGGCCCATGGCGCGGACATTGCCTTCTTCAAAACGGATCGCCTTGCCGTTGGAAGACAACAGCATGGCGTGATCATCACCTGAGGTAATCGCCGCGCCGATCAGACGATCATTCTCTTCAATGTCGATGGCGATCAGGCCGACGCTGCGCGGGCGTGAAAACTGTTCAAGGCTGGTACGCTTGACCGTGCCCTTGGCAGTGGCAAAGAAAATGTAATGGTTGGGATCATAGTTGCTGACCGGCAGGATGGTACTCACCTGCTCGCCTTCATCCAGCGGCAGGAGATTGACCAGCGGTTTACCACGGGAGCCACGGCTGGCCACCGGCATTTCGTATACCTTCAGCCAGTAGACCTTACCGCGGTTGGAGAACAGCAGAACCGTGTCGTGGGTGGAAGCCACCAGCAGATGTTCGATGACGTCCTCGTCCTTCATCGAGGTAGCCGACTTGCCGCGCCCACCTCGGCGCTGGGCCTGATAATCCGACAGGGGTTGGGTCTTGGCATAGCCGGAACGCGACACCGTGACCACCATATCCTCTTCAGCAATCAGGTCGGCCATGGAAAGATCCAGGTGGCTGGCCTGAATCTCGGTGCGCCTGTCATTGCCAAACTGGTCGCGCACGGCGTGAAGTTCCTCACGGATGACCTGCATCAGGCGATCGGGTGACGCCAGGATGGCGGTCAATTCGGCGATCTTTTCCAGAATTGACAGATACTCATTCAGCAGCTTTTCGGTTTCAAGGCCGGTCAGACGATGTAGACGCAGCTCAAGAATTGCCTGAGCCTGGGCCGGTGATAACCGATACTCGGTCGCTGACGGGTTGAGGCCAAAACCTTCCTCCAGCTCTTCAGGCTTGCAGGATGTCGCGCCCGCCCGTTCGAGCATATCGGTCACCTGGCCTGGCTGCCAGCTGCGCGCCAGCAGCTTTTCCTTGGCCTCCGACGCATTGGGTGACGCCTTGATCAGTTCAATGACCTCATCAATATTGGAGATAGCCACTGTCAGGCCTTCAAGAATATGACCACGCTCGCGGGCTTTCTTGAGTTCAAACAGGGTCCGACGAGTCACCACTTCGCGGCGGTGGCGGATGAAGGCCTCAAGCAGCTGCTTCAGATTCAGCGTCTTGGGTTGGCCGTTCTCCAACGCCACGATGTTGATGCCGAACACATTCTGCAACTGGGTTTGCGCAAAGAGGTTGTTGACCACCACCTCACCGGACTCGCCACGCTTGATCTCGATCACCACGCGCAGGCCGTCCTTGTCGGATTCATCACGCAGTTCGGCAATGCCTTCAATGCGCTTTTCCTTGACCAGTTCGGCAATTTTCTCGATCAACCGAGCCTTGTTCACCTGGTAAGGCAGCTCGGTAATGATGATGTGGTCACGGCCGGTTTTATCGTCGTGTTCGATAGTGTGGCAGGCACGCACATAAATGCGCCCACGCCCGGTGCGGTAGGCCTCAAGGATACCCGCACGGCCGTTGATGATACCGCCGGTCGGGAAGTCAGGCCCGGGGACGTATTCCATCAGGTCATCGACGCTGAGGGTGTAATCGTCAATCAGCGCCAGACTGGCATCGATCACCTCACGCATGTTGTGCGGCGGAATGTTGGTCGCCATTCCGACGGCTATCCCTGAGGAGCCGTTAATCAGCAGATTCGGCACCTTGGTAGGCAGGACATCGGGAATACGCTCGGTACCATCGTAGTTATCTACCCAGTCAACCGTGTCCTTTTCCAGATCCGCCAGCAATTCATGCGCCAGGCGTGACATGCGTACCTCGGTGTAACGCATGGCGGCGGCGCTGTCACCGTCAATGGAACCAAAGTTGCCCTGGCCGTCTACCAGCACGTGACGCATGGAAAAATGCTGGGCCATACGCACAATGGTGTCGTAGACGGCGCTGTCACCGTGCGGGTGATACTTACCAATCACATCCCCCACGACACGCGCTGATTTCTTATACGGTTTGTTCCAGTCATTACCCAGCTCATGCATGGCAAACAGTACGCGCCGATGCACTGGTTTCAGGCCGTCGCGCACGTCTGGTAGCGCGCGGCCGATAATGACGCTCATCGCATAATCGAGGTACGACTGCTTGAGCTCGTCTTCAATATTGACGGGCAAGATTTCTCTGGCGATGTCACCCATGAAAGTCAGATCCTTTGCACTGCTTTGGCGCTGCGATAGTGGAAAGCGCTGAAAAAAACCACCTTCCTCAATTTGACAAGGTGGTGCGCAAATACGCCACCATCATACCACTGCATAAGCGGCAAGGGCAGTCAGTGACATCGCTTGATGCGATCAGGGCAAAAAGTCGGATTTGGCCAGGGTCAGCGCGTCAAGCGCCTCACGCACCTGACCTTCGATTGGCACTGCCTTGTTGGCGTGAATATCCAACAATACAAAGGTCAAATCCGCCCGGGCGACCAGTGCGCTGTCGCGCTGCCTGATCACCTGGTGATGGCAGACGGCGCTGCGCTCACCCACGTGGATGATCCCGGTCAGCACCAGAAGGTCATCGCGCTCCAATGCAGCCTTGCAATAGTCGATGTTCAGGTTGACCACCACAAAGGCGTAACCCGACTGCTTTAACTGCTTGATAAGGGCGGGGTGATCATCAAAAAACCCCCAACGGCCTTCTTCCATGAATTCAAGATAGCGGGCGTTGTTGACATGGCCATAGCCGTCGAGATGATAACCGCGAACTCTTAAGGTGTGACGCGACAATGGATCGGACATAGGTATCTCCTGATACTGGCTGGCTGAAAAGTGAACCACCACGAATCAAACACATGTTTGAAAATGATGCAATCCTTATGTCGCGCGACATACTTTTACCCCAGAGAGTCGTGAATCGCGCTGGCAGCCAGGCGCTGCATTCGACATAATGAGCCACTTTTCATTTGGGTACAGGCGTCATGTGGTTTAAAAACCTGTTGTTATACCGTCTACACGGCAATCAGGAGCTTTCACAAGAAGCTCTGGAAGACGCGCTACAAGCGCATAAAGCCACGCCATTGGGCAATGCAGATGCCCGCAGACTGGGTTGGACGGCTCCCGCAGGACGTGCTGGCCACGGGCAGTTGCTGCATGACGTCCAGGGCCAACGGCTGATAAGCGCCTTGCGCCAGGAACGTCTGTTACCTGCCTCTGTGGTCAAGGAGGAAGTTGACGAACAGGTGGCTGAAATCGAAGCAGCCGAGGGCCGCAAGGTGTCTCGCAAGGAAAAAGCCGCCTTGAAAGAGCAGGTGACTGAAGCCCTGCTGCCACAGGCCTTTGTACGCAGCCAGAAAGTGGATGTCTGGTGGGATACGCGCCATCAGCTGATTGGCGTTAATGTCAGTTCTCGCACCCGGGCGGAAGACATCCTGGACCTGCTGCGCGAAACCCTGGGCAGCCTGCAAGTCACGCCGTTAGCTGCCAATACCTTGCCGCTGCGCGCCATGACGACCTGGTTGAACGATGCCAGCACCCGCCCCCATGATATGCAGCTGGGCGATCAGGTTGAACTCAAGGCAAAAGGTGATGATAGCGTCCTGCGCGCACGCCAGGTGGACCTGGATAGCGACGATATCCAGCAGTTGCTGGCAAGTGACCGTCAGGCCAGCAAGCTGGCGCTAGGCATTGAAGGACGACTAAGCTTTGTCTTACATGAAGACCTCGCTCTCAAGGGCCTGCGTTTCAGCGATGCCCTGATTGAAGAGGCCGACAATGCCGACGATGCGGATGATGCCCTCGTTCGCCTGGAAACCGACTTTATCCTGATGGCACAGGCACTGGCAGAAGATACTGAACGTTTGCTGGCCTGGCTGGACGGCGAGGCCACACCGTCATCTCTCGACACTTAACGTCTTGAGAGATCAAACGGTGCCACACAAAGGAGTATTTGTACGGATCGCATGACTGATTTCAAACCAACCTCCAATACAATAAAAGAGACTGTCGATCACGCCAGCCAGACACAGGACCCTTGGGCAGACATTCGTCCCTATATGGATCACGAGGTGGCTGACGTCCTGGCGCGACTGTCCCGTGACAGTGAACTGCTCACCGCCCTCACCCGCTTTCGCCTGCCGCGTATGGCCCGCTGGGCACCTCCCCTGGCACGAGCGCTAGCCAGCCATGCGGTGCGCCGTGAAGTAAAGGACGTTTCGACTGTCTACGATTTCCAGATGCGGATCGCCAGCTATATGGAGCGCATGATCCGCACCACTACCGACAGTTTCGAGGTATCCGGCCTCGATAAGCTTGATGACAACAGTGCCTACCTGTTTATCGGCAACCATAGGGATATTTCCCTGGATCCGGCCTTTGTCAACTACGCCCTCTACCTGGCAGGCCGCGATACGGTGCGTATTGCCATTGGCGACAATCTGTTAAAAAAACCCTATGTCACCGACCTGATGCGGTTAAACAAAAGCTTTATCGTACCGCGCAGTGCACGGGGAAAGCGCGCCATGCTGGCCGCTTATCAGCAGCTTTCCGCCTACATCCGCCACTCGATTACCGTGGACAAACACTCCATCTGGATGGCCCAGCGCGAAGGCCGTGCCAAAAATGGCATTGATCGCACCGAGCCGGCGATCATCAAGATGTTGACCATGGCGCGTCGCAACGCCGAGCGCCAGGTGGCCTTCGGGGATGCCATTGCCGAGCTGAAAGTGGTCCCGGTGTCAATCAGCTACGAATACGACCCCTGTGACCTGCAAAAGGCCCAGGAACTGCACGACGTTGACCATCAGGGCAGCTACGCCAAAAGCGAGTTTGAGGATATTCAGTCGATTGTTGCCGGTATTACCGGCCACAAGGGCCGGGTACAGCTTCGCTTTGGTTCGCCTATCGGCACCGACATGGCCACGCCTGACGAAGTGGCCGCAGAAATAGACCGTCAGGTCATTGGCGGCTATCGACTTTTTTCAAGCCACTATCTGGCACTTGACACCATGGGCGATGCGCCTGAACTGGTCGCCCGCAAGGCCATTACGCGTCAGGACAAGGAGCGCTTTCAGGCGCGTCTGGCCGGAGTGCCTGAACACCTCAGGTCATACTGGCTGGCGCAATATGCCAATCCGGTCAAACATAAGGCAGGGCGCCTGATGGGATAAGCCCTGTTGAGGCGCGCAGGAGTGCTCGCGGTTAGCGGGCGTTGGGCGTTGAGATGCCCTGAAAAGTAAAAAATGCTATTGTCGCAGTGATTATCACTGCGCTAGGTGGCCCTGCAGGCCAGGCCAAACAAGGAGACCTATCATGTCTGCTTCAGAAATCCAGAAAACGCGTATTATCAACGAACTGCAAGGGTTTATCCGCAAACTGCTTCAGGATCCGAAAATTCTCGAGCAGTCACTGGAGGTGGCACGCAAGGAATTCGCCAAGGACAGCTCTCAGGATGTCATGGCGCGTATCGCCAATGAGATTTCTGATACGACCAGCGTGCATATTCCAGAGGACCCCGCTGAGCATTCAGAAGCCGACAGGCTGTTTCTGTCTCTGCTACGTGAGGTGATCATGGAAGAACAGGCGCTCTACTAACCCTGTCAGTCTCCTTTTTACCACCGGTTTCCGGCGTCGCATCGGCCTGCTTCGCCGGGCCTATTTCAGCCTGATTTCAAGAGAAGTGTCCTCACCTATGTCACATACTGCCACGCGCAATATTCTGGTCACCAGCGCCCTGCCCTATGCCAATGGCGATATCCACCTTGGCCACTTGTTGGAATATATACAGACGGACATCTGGGTGCGTTTTCAGAAAAGCCGTGGCCAGGCGTGCTATTACGTCTGCGCTGATGATGCTCACGGCACCGCCATCATGTTGCGCGCCGAACAGGAAGGCATCACCTCCGAAGCACTGATCGAGCGTGTTTCACGCGATCATCAGGCTGACTTTGCCCGCTTTGGTGTCAATTTTGACAACTATCATTCCACTCACTCTGCAGAAAACCGCTATTTCAGCGAACTGATCTATACGCGCCTTCGCGACAAGGGGCATATTGCCACTCGCGATATCGAACAGATGTTTGATCCCCAGAAAGGCCTGTTTCTGGCCGATCGCTTTATCAAGGGTACCTGCCCAAAATGCCACGCTGAAGATCAATACGGTGATAACTGTGAAAAGTGCGGTGCTACCTACACCCCCGCCGAGCTGATCGACCCGGTTTCGGCCATTTCCGGTGCCAAACCGGAAGTGCGCAGCTCTACCCACTACTTCTTCAAGCTGCCGGATTTTGCCGAATTCCTGCAGCAATGGATCAATGACGGCCATGTCCAGCCGCAGATTCGTAACAAGCTGATGGAATGGTTTGAATCCGGCTTCAACGAATGGGATATCTCTCGCGACGCGCCCTATTTCGGCTTTGAGATACCCGACGCGCCGGGTAAATATTTTTACGTCTGGCTGGATGCCCCGATAGGCTATCTGGCCAGCTTCAAGAACCTGTGCGAGCGAGAAGGCATTGATTTCGACGCTTTCTGGCAACCCGGTTCTGACGCCGAGGTGTATCATTTCATCGGCAAGGATATTGTCTACTTTCATGCGCTGTTCTGGCCAGCCATGCTCCACGGGGCAGATTTTCGCACCCCAACGGCGGTGAACTGCCACGGTTTTGTGACCGTTGACGGCGCCAAGATGTCGAAATCCCGCGGCACTTTCATCAAGGCCGCTACCTACGCAGATTTCCTCAACCCGGAGTACCTGCGCTATTACTTTGCCGCCAAGCTGACCTCCAAGGTTGATGATCTGGACCTTAACCTGGATGATTTCGCCGCTCGGGTGAATAGCGATCTGGTGGGCAAGGTAGTCAACATTGCCAGCCGCTGTGCCGGATTTGTGAAAAAGCTGGGAGACAGCAAGCTCTCATCCAGCTGCGCCGAACCTCAAATGCTGGCACGTTTTATTGCCGCCGGTGATGACATTGCCGACGATTACGAAGCCCGTGAGTTCAGCCGCGCCATGCGTCGCATCATGGAACTGGCCGACGAAGCCAACACCTATATCGCCGATGCCGAACCCTGGGTGCTGGCCAAACAGGAAGGCCGTGAGCAGGAGGTGCTGGATATCTGCTCTGTCGGCATTAACCTGTTCCGTCAACTGATGGTTTACCTTGCCCCTGTCGTGCCCGCCATGGCTGAACAGGCACAACTATTCCTTAACCTTCATTCACTTGATTGGCATAGCCGGCACACGACCCTGATGAGTCATACCATCAACAAGTTCAAGCCGCTGATGACCCGTGTCGAGCGTGACCGCATCGATGCCATGATTAACGCTTCAAAGGAAGATCTGGTGGAAGAACAGAAACTCAAGGATGCCGTAAAGGGGCCACTGGCTGATGAGCCGATTGCCGAAGAAATCAGCTTTGATGACTTTATCAAGGTCGACCTGCGCATTGCCCGGATAGCCAAAGCCCAGTATGTGGATGGCGCGGACAAACTGTTGCAACTGACACTGGACCTGGGTGGCGAAACCCGCAATGTCTTCTCCGGTATCCGCAGTGCTTATGCACCGGAAGCGCTGGAAGGTCGTCTGACGGTTATGGTCGCCAATCTCGCCCCGCGCAAGATGCGATTTGGCATGTCAGAAGGCATGGTATTAGCGTCAGCCAATGATGATGGCATCTATCTGCTGTCGCCGGATACCGGTGCCGAGCCGGGTCAACGGGTCACTTGAGGAGCCATTGGTGACCGATACGCGTGCCCTCATCGACGCCGTTGACGCCCTGCTGCCACAGACCCAGTGCGGAAAATGCGGGCAGCCAGGGTGCCGCCCTTATGCAGAAGCCATCGCCGCCGGCGAAGCAATCAACCGCTGCCCGCCGGGTGGCCAGGCCACAGTGGAGCGTCTGGCCGAGCTGACGGGCCGGCCTGTGCTGCCTCTCGAGCAGCCTGCCCAACCGCCCCTGGTGGCTTATATCCGAGAGGCAGAGTGCATCGGCTGCACCAAGTGCATCCAGGCCTGCCCGGTGGATGCCATCCTCGGCG
>NZ_VMQS01000107.1 GCF_007625055.1 Halomonas sp. | reverse complement strand
GGCCTGCCAGTGATTGATCTGGATGCGGTGCGCATCAGCTCGCTCCCCCCGGTGGTGGATTACCCGGTGCGCCTGCTGCGGCAACTGAGTGTGCTGCCACTGGTCCGCCACGGCCACCGCCTGACGGTTGCCGTGCCCTACCCTGCCACCCTGACAGAGCTGGACGAACTGCAGTTTGCCACCGGCCTCAGCGTTGAAGGGGTACTGGCACCGGTTGACCAGCTGAGAGTCACACTCGAGGACTATCTGGCCCAGAATGAAGCCAGCATGATGGATGAGCTCGACGGCGTGGATGATTCCGTCTCGGCATTGAGCTTTGCCCAGGACGACGACCCGGCTGACGTACCCCTGGATGAACTCGAAGCTGAAAATGACGATGCGCCTATCGTCAAGTTCGTCAACAAGATCATGCTGGATGCCATTCGCCGCGGTGCTTCGGATATACACTTCGAACCCTATGAATCGCAGTTTCGGGTACGCTTCAGGGTTGATGGTATGCTGATCGAGATTGCCCGGCCGCCTTTCACCATGCGCAATCGCATTGCAGCGCGTCTGAAGATCATGTCGCGCATGGATATCTCCGAGCGGCGCCTGCCCCAGGATGGCGCCATGAAACTCCAGCTCTCCCGCTCCCGCTCGCTGGATTTCCGGGTGAACACCATGCCCACCGTCTACGGTGAAAAAATTGTCATGCGTCTGCTGGACCCGGCAGCCGCGCAAATGGGCATTGATCATCTGGGTTTTACCCCCACCCAGCGGGAATATTATGAAAAAGCCCTTGGGCAACCTCAGGGAATCATTCTGGTGACCGGGCCCACGGGGAGTGGCAAGACAGTATCGCTATACACGGGCATCAATATTCTCAACCAGACCCAGCGCAATATCTGCACCGCTGAAGACCCGGTGGAAATCAAGGTACCCGGCATCAATCAGGTGAACGTGCTGCCCAAGATAGGGCTGAACTTTGCCCAGGCACTGCGCGCCTTTCTCCGCCAGGACCCGGATGTCATCATGGTGGGCGAGATACGCGATCTGGAAACCGCCGATATTGCCATCAAGGCATCACAGACCGGTCACCTGGTACTCTCGACCGTGCATACCAACTCGGCGGCAGAAACCTTGACGCGCCTTTCCAATATGGGCGTGACCACCTTTAACATTGCCAGTGCCGTCAGCCTGATTATTGCCCAGCGCCTGGCACGCAAACTCTGCAACAACTGCAAGACGCCCATCGAGATACCCGAACAGGCGCTACGCCATGAAGGTTTCAGCGATGAGCAGATTGCCAGGGCGACGCTTTACGCCGCGAATGGCTGTAAGCAGTGCACCCAGGGTTACAAGGGGCGCACCGGGGTCTATGAAGTGGTACCGATTGGCGATGCCCTGAGCGAACTGATCATGCGTGATGCCAACGCCATTGACATTGACCGTCAGATGCGCCTGGAAGGCCACTTCAACCTGCGCACCAGCGGGCTGATGAAGGTCATGGAAGGCACTACCAGCCTGGAAGAAATCAACCGCATTACCCGCGAATAACGCATAGAGACAACAACATGGCGACCAAGAAAAAAGCCCGTCCGGAAATTCAGCTCTACCGCTTCAAATGGCAAGGGTCAGATGAGTCCGGCCGCAGGCTGAGCGGTGAGGTGGTCAGCCGAAGCCAGGCAGCCGTGCAGGATGAACTGCAGAAACACAGAATAAAGGTCAAGCGGGTTCGCAAGAAAGGCTCGCTGTCTACCCGCGGCCGGATCAACGCCAGGGATATCACCGTCTTTACCCGCCAGATGGCGACCATGATCCGTGCCGGCATCCCCATGTTGCAGTCTCTTGAAGTGGTCTCGGAAAGTGTCAAGAAGCCCAGTATGGTCCGGCTGTTGCAGGACCTGGCCAATGATGTCTCCTCCGGGTCGAGTTTTTCCGAAGCGCTGCGACGCCATCCCCGCCACTTTGACCGCCTCTTCGTTAACCTGGTCGATGCCGGTGAGCAGTCTGGCTCGCTGGACCAGATGCTCGACCGAGTGGCCAGTTACAAGGAGAAAGTCGAATCCCTCAAGGGGCGGGTCAAGAAAGCCCTGTGGTACCCGGCGGCCGTGTTACTGGTGGGCCTTGGGGTGACGTCCTTGCTGCTGGTCAAGGTCGTGCCGGAATTTGAAAGCATGTTTGCAGGCTTTGGCGGCGAGCTACCCGCCATGACCCAGGCAACCATCCGCCTGTCTGACGCCGCCCAGGCCTATTGGCTTCATGCCCTGGGTGCCATTGTCGGCGCGATATACCTGCTGCGTACGGCCATGCGCCGTTCTGCCAAGGTGACCTATCGGGTGCATTCCATGATGCTGCACATGCCGATTCTTGGCGACATTCTGCACAAGTCGGCCGTCTCGCGTTTCACCCGCACGGTGGCCACGACCTACTCGGCCGGGGTGCCCTTGATCGAGGGGCTGTCCACCGCGGCGGGAGCCACCGGCAATGCCGTCTATGAACGCGCGGTGGAACAGGTGCGCCATGATGTGGCGACCGGGCAACCGCTGCATTTTGCCATGCGCATGACCAACCAGTTTCCGGCACTGGCTATTCAGATGGTCAGCATCGGCGAGGAATCCGGCGCCCTGGATGCCATGCTCAGCCGGGTCGCGGACTATTTCGAGGAAGAAGTTGATAACAAGGTGGACGCCCTGACCTCGTTGATGGAACCTGTTGTCATCGTGGTACTGGGCGTTCTCGTGGGCGGTGTGATTGTCTCCATGTACCTGCCGATTTTCGAGATCGGGACAGCGCTTTAGTGGTGA
>NZ_VMQS01000049.1 GCF_007625055.1 Halomonas sp. | reverse complement strand
GGCGCTGGTGAGGCCATTCCTGCCCTGGAGGGGGAGCGTATGGCATTCCTGTCGGTGCGTGAACCGGACAAGCAGGGGATTATCGAAGTGGCCCGTTCTCTGCTAACATTAGGTTTCACACTATGTGCAACGCGGGGAACGGCAGCCGCTCTAGAGGCTGTCGGTCTTTGTGTTACGCATGTCAACAAGGTCTATGAAGGCCGGCCGCATATCGTCGATCTGCTCAAGAACGACGAAATCGCCTACATCGTTAATACTACCGAAGGTCGCCAGGCGATTAACGATTCTTCGGTCATTCGCCGTACTGCGCTGTCACGCAAGGTGCCCTATGCCACCACCCTGGCGGGCGCTAATGCTGTGTGTATGGCGCTTGAGTACGGTCGGGAGATTACGGTGCGGCGCCTTCAGGAATTGCACGCAGGAGCAAGTCAATGAATAAGGTCCCGATGACGGTTGCGGGAGAACAAAGCCTTCGTGAAGAACTCAATCATCTCAAGGGCGAAGCGCGTCCTCAGGTGATTGCCGCTATCGCGGAAGCGCGTGAGCACGGCGACCTTAAGGAAAACGCCGAATATCATGCGGCACGTGAGCAGCAGGGGTTTATTGAAGGGCGTATTCAGGAGATCGAGAGCAAACTTTCCAGCGCCCAGGTTATTGATGTGACCAAGTTACCGCAAACCGGCAAGGTGATTTTCGGTGTAACGGTTGAATTGCTCAACCTGGATAGTGATGAACAGGTGACCTACCGCATCGTGGGTGAAGATGAGGCGGATATTAAATCCGGGCGGATTTCGGTAACGTCACCGATTGCCCGGGCCCTGATTGGCAAGGAAGAAGGTGATGTCGTTGTGGTCAAGACGCCCGGCGGCGACGTGGAATATGAAATTGAAGGTGTTGAGCACCTTTGACTGAGCCATGAAAAAAAGGCCCCGCTGCCAATCGCGCAGCGGGGCCTTTTTTGTCAATTGCAGGTGGGTAGCAAGTTTTCGGCTTTTACCGGCAACAGACCCTAGAAACGTCCGTGGTGGTTCTCGAAACGGCTGATATTGGAAAGCTTGGGGTTTGCATGCGGGTTACGGCGATAGAGCAGCGCCATCTTGCCTATGGTCTGTACCCGTTCAGCCTTGGCATTGCCGGGTAACTCCGCGAGCAGGCTTTCCAGTACGGCGGCGCGATCCTCGCGTTCAGGAATGGCCAGCTTTACCTTGATCAGTTCATGGTCGCGCAATGCGCGGTCGAGTTCAGCCAGCAAGTTTTCTGAAATGCCGTTTTCAGAAACGGTTACCACCGGGTTGAGGTGATGGCCGATGCTGCGGAATGCTTTCTTTTGTGCCTGTGACAAGCTCATGGTATCGTGCGGTATCCCAGTTTGCGCTTAACGTTCCATCTTACGGTGAAATGCCGCAAGGTGAAAGCGCCTTTCCTGACTTCCACCACCAGATTTCTTATGCAGCATAAGTCTAAAGATCGTAAACAGCAGGCAAGCAAGACCAGCGCAAGCTGGATGAAAGAGCATTTTGATGATCCTTACGTCAAACAGAGCTGGCAGGATGGATATCGTTCCCGTGCCAGCTATAAGCTGTTGGCATTGGATGAAAAGGATAAACTGTTTCGCTCAGGGATGACGGTAATCGACCTGGGCGCGGCGCCCGGTGGCTGGAGCCAGGTAGCGGCTGAGCGGGTTGGTGACAAGGGTGTCGTGATTGCCTCGGATATTCTGGAAATGGATGCGCTGGCAGGCGTCGACTTTATTCAGGGTGATTTTACCGAAGAGCCGGTGCTTAACGGGATTCTTGATCGCCTGCAGAATCGCCCGGTTGACCTTGTGATGTCGGATATGGCCCCCAATATGAGTGGTATGGCAGCGATTGATCAGCCCCAGGCCATGTATCTTGTCGAGCTGGCACTGGAGTTGGCGCGTGAGACCTTGTCGCCCGGTGGCCGTTTTCTGGCCAAGGTGTTTCAGGGGGAGGGCTTTGATGATTACCTGAGGGCACTGCGTCACGATTTTCAGCGCGTGGTGACTCGCAAGCCGGAGGCTTCCCGTGCACGCTCACGTGAGGTTTATCTACTGGCTGAAGGATTCAAAAAGTAATACGCTGGTTTTTCATCAACTCAGTCCCTGTGAATGATAGTGACAGGCTATCAGTCTAATAGTTAGAAACCTTGTCGCACTCCGTGTCTAAGTTGTGTCAAAGTATGTTCTGTAAAAGGACGATTTTTGATCAAGTTTGATGCATATGGCCCAAGGCGATATTCGCTTTGGCAATGGTTGAACGCTTATTACTGGTGTATTGTCTAAGTGATGAGCGTTAACCGAAAGATTCTTGTAATGAGGGTAGCCCCTTGAACGATATGGCAAAGAACCTGATTCTCTGGTTGGTCATCGCAGCAGTACTGCTGACGGTGTTCAACAACTTCAGTACCGAAACGGCGCCGCAGACCATGAACTACTCACAGTTCGTGCAGCAGGTGCAAAATCAACAGGTGCGTAACGTAACCATTGATGGCTACACCATCAATGGTGAGCGTACGGATGGTTCTACCTTCCAGACGATTCGTCCGGCTGCTGATGATCCCAAGTTGATGGATGATCTGTTGGCCAATGACGTGACCGTTGTAGGCAAGGAACCCGATCAACAAAGTATCTGGACGCGCTTACTGATCGCCAGCTTCCCGATTCTGTTGATACTGGCTATTTTTATCTTCTTCATGCGCCAGATGCAGGGTGGCGCCGGAGGCGGCAAAGGCGGCCCGATGAGCTTTGGCAAATCCAAGGCCAAGCTGCTTTCGAATGATCAGATAAAAACGACTTTTTCTGATGTTGCAGGCTGTGACGAGGCTAAAGAAGAAGTTGAAGAGCTTGTCGACTTCCTGCGTGACCCGACCAAGTTTCAGCGTCTGGGCGGTACGATTCCGCGCGGCGTGCTGATGGTAGGCCCGCCGGGTACGGGTAAAACGCTGCTTGCCAAGTCGATAGCCGGTGAAGCAAAAGTGCCCTTTTTCTCGATCTCCGGTTCGGACTTCGTTGAGATGTTTGTGGGTGTGGGTGCTTCTCGCGTACGCGACATGTTTGAGCAGGCCAAAAAGCAGGCACCTTGCATTATCTTTATTGATGAGATTGATGCCGTCGGTCGTTCGCGTGGCGCTGGCATGGGCGGCGGCAATGACGAACGTGAGCAAACGCTTAACCAGCTGTTGGTTGAGATGGATGGTTTTGAGGCCAACGAAGGCATCATCGTCATTGCTGCCACCAACCGCCCTGATGTGCTTGATCCAGCGCTGATGCGCCCAGGTCGCTTCGACCGTCAGGTGACGGTAGGTCTGCCGGATATCCGCGGCCGCGAACACATATTAGGTGTCCACCTGCGCAAAGTGCCGCTGGCAGAAGATGTGAAGGCGCAATTGATTGCCCGTGGTACGCCAGGCTTTTCCGGTGCTGATCTGGCCAACCTGGTCAATGAGGCAGCCTTGTTTGCCGCTCGTGGTAACAAGCGTCTTGTTGGCATGGATGAGCTTGAACAGGCCAAGGACAAGATCATGATGGGCGCGGAGCGCAAGTCCATGGTGATGACCAGTAAGGAAAAGCTGAATACCGCCTATCACGAATCCGGCCATGCGATTATCGGCCTGGTAATGCCTGAGCATGACCCGGTCTATAAGGTGACCATCATTCCTCGTGGTCGCGCTCTGGGTGTCACCATGTTTCTGCCGGAGGAAGACCGCTACAGTCTGTCTCGCCAGCAGATTATCAGCCAGATCTGTTCGCTGTTTGGTGGGCGTATCGCTGAAGAGATGACGCTTGGTCCAGACGGTGTCACCACCGGTGCTTCCAACGATATCAAGCGGGCTACCGAGCTAGCCCATAACATGGTGGCCAAGTGGGGGCTCTCGGACGAGATGGGTCCGATTCTTTATGATGAAGACGAGTCTCATCAGTTCCTCGGTTCCAGCCAGGGTGGTGCCAAGATGAAGTCTGGGGAAACCACGACACGTCTTGATAAGGAAGTCCGCAAGATCATAGATGGCTGCTATGAGCAGGCGCAGAAGATTCTTGAGGACAACCGCGATAAGCTTGATGCCATGGCAGATGCCTTGATGAAATATGAAACCATTGATGCCACCCAGTTGAAGGATATTATGGAAGGCCGTACGCCACGTCCTCCTGAAGACTGGAACGAAGGAGATTCAACCGGTGGTAACTCACCGGTTACTGACAAGCAGCCTGCTGAGAAACCCAAGGAAGAGGTATCGGGTAGCAGCGGCAGTGGGACCGATGGTGGCGCTGACGATAAAGGTAATGATATTGGCGATGAGGGCGAAGATGATGACGAGCCACGTCGTCGTCCCTCCGACCCGTTAGGGGGTCCCGCAGGACCCTGAATCCTTTGTCAGGCAAAATATGGCGCCCCGTTCTGGGGCGCCTTTTTGTTCGGCAGGAAAAGATCGGCCCTCTGTCTTTATGATCTTCGTCTTTATGACCTTCAGGATGGTTCCTGTCCACTTTCCTAATTGACCAGGCTATTGCATGATCCCGAATACTTCATCAGTTTCAGCGCCCACTTCAACGTCACATTTTTCTGCAGGCGGCGTCCATTCACCTGCAGATGCTGAGCAGTTGCGCTGCGGTCGTCATTTATTGGATATTTCCTTCCCGCGGGTCATGGGGATACTCAATGTAACCCCCGACTCTTTCTCTGATGGCGGGCAGCACGCCTCTCTGGATGAGGCCTTGCGCCACGCTGAGCGGATGCTGGCTGAGGGTGCTGCCATTATTGACGTTGGTGGCGAGTCGACTCGCCCAGGCGCTTCGCCGGTGCCAGAGCAGCAGGAGCTTGACCGTGTTGCGCCTGTGGTCGAGGCGCTGGTGCGCGAACTGGACGCGCTGGTGTCGGTGGATACCAGTCGTGCCAGTGTCATGCGCGAAGTTACCGCGCTGGGGGCAGGCATGTTGAACGATGTGCGTGCCCTTGAGCTGGAAGGCGCTCTTTCTGCAGCCGCCGCTAGCGCCTTGCCGGTGTGCTTGATGCACCGCCAGGGTGAGCCTCAGACCATGCAGCAATCTCCCCGCTATGAGCGCGCGATTGAAGATGAGGTGGCTGATTATCTCATGCAGCGCATGGGAATATGCGAGGCTGCTGGCTTGCGCAAAAACAGGTTACTTCTGGACCCGGGGTTTGGTTTTGGCAAGACAGTAGAGCATAACCTGCGCCTGCTTAAACATATGGAGCGCCTGCAGACTTTGGGTTGTCCGCTGCTGGTAGGTACGTCACGTAAAAGCATGATCGGGAAGGTGCTGGAGCGCCCGGTCGAGGAACGTTTGCCGGGTGGCTTGGCGTTAACGGCGCTTGCCGTTGAGCGCGGGGCAAAAATCCTGCGTGTACATGATGTGGCCCCCAATGTGGATGCTGTCAATATGGCCTGGGCCGTCATGCAGGAGGGGTGTGGCCGCCAGCAGGATTAGCAGAGGCAGCAATAGCGGTTGTCTTGCTGGCGTAGCTCCTATACCATTTTGCACCACTTTCAGTGAGGATTCCCCATGCGAACGCCTTTAATTGCCGGCAACTGGAAAATGAACGGTTCTGCCGAGCTCATCCGCCAGTTTGGTGAGTATTTTGCTCAGGCCGAACTGCCGGAAGCGCTGGATATAACGATTATTCCGCCTTTTCCTTATCTGCATGCCGCACGGGATGCCTTTGAGGGCACCCGGCTTGCTTTGGGTGCGCAAACGCTGAATCCCGTTCACTCCGGCGCTCATACAGGAGAAGTGAGTGGCCAGATGCTCAGAGAATTTGGTGTTTGCCAGGTGCTGATCGGGCACTCAGAGCGCCGCCAGCTTTACCATGAAACCGATGATCATGTGTATGATCGTACCCATGCGGCGCTCAGTGTCGGGTTAACCCCTGTTTTATGTGTAGGGGAAACGCTCGAGGAGCGCGATGCCGGGGAGACCATGCAGGTGGTGCTGCGCCAGGTTGGTCATGTGATGGCGCGTCTGGAGCCTGCCCAGCAGCAGCAGGTAGTCATTGCCTATGAGCCAGTCTGGGCGATTGGTACAGGGCGAACTGCCTCTCCCGAGCAGGCTCAGGAGGTGATGGCCGGTATTCGTGAATATCAGGCGGGCTTTGACGCCCAGTTGGCAGCGCAGCTGCGTCTGATTTATGGTGGCAGCATGAACGCAGGAAATGCGGCTGAGCTTTTGGCCCAGCCAGACATCGACGGCGGCCTCGTGGGTGGTGCATCGCTCAAGGTCGACGACTTCTACGCTATTTGTCAGTCAGCAGGATAAGCTCATGCAAGTTCAAGTAATAATTTTGATGGTTCATGTGGTGATTGCGATCGCCCTGGTGGTACTCATTCTGCTACAGCAGGGCAAAGGCGCAGAAGCTGGCGCTTCCTTTGGCGGCGGCGCCTCTCAGACGGTCTTTGGATCGCGTGGTAGTGGCAACTTTCTGGCCCGCTTTACCGGTATTCTGGCGGCAGGCTTTTTTGTGACGTCACTGACCCTGGCTTACTTTGCCACCCAGGCCGGTCAGGCACCGGAAATGGGTATACCTGATTCGCAGTTGATTCAGCAATCTAATGACGCGCCCATGCTTGACGATTCCTCGGGAAGTGTGGATAATACTGCGCCAGTGCTAGAGGAGAGCAACGACCAGTAATACGGCGTTTCTTCGAAAGCCTCCCCTGTTGCCGAAGTGGTGGAATTGGTAGACACGCTATCTTGAGGGGGTAGTGACCGTATGGTCGTGCGGGTTCAAGTCCCGCCTTCGGCACCAACTGATTAACTGGCAAGCGAACAGAATGCCAGATCTCCAGGTCGGGATAAGCAGCTAAGACGAAATAAACCTTGACGAAACTGATTTACAGGTCTATTATCGTCCACCTAGATTGATGCGGGGTGGAGCAGTCTGGTAGCTCGTCGGGCTCATAACCCGAAGGTCATCGGTTCAAATCCGGTCCCCGCTACCATTTCAAGTGCGCTGAACGGCAGTTTGTTAACAGTCTTTTCAGTATTCAGGCATTTGATGGTACTACAGGTTTCCTTAAAAAAGCCCCTTCCTGTGAAGGGGCTTTTTGTTAGCAGCATGGTCGGAAGCGGGCATGCAGGTAATAGAATCAATAGCAGAACGTTTGACAACGCAACGTTCACTAATAATCAGTATCTTACTAACGGATGCCGTGCGTTTTCACGTCTGGTACGTTTTCGGGTAACGCCAATCAGCCACCTAGCTTCCCTTTCGACTCCTGGCCAGGTGCCTGATGCAACGGCTATAGGAGCTTTGTCGGTGGCCACAAAACATGCTGCGCTGCATGCGCTAATTGAGCCTGTTGTTACTGCGATGGGTTTTGAACTGTGGGGTGTTGACCATCTTTCCCAGGGAAAGCACTCTCGGTTGGTCATTTACATCGAGCGCGAAAGTGGCGTCAGCGTTGACGACTGTGCTGATATCAGCCGTCAGGTCAGTGCCATTCTGGATGTGGAAGACCCTATTCCGGGCGAATACCGGCTGGAAGTATCCTCCCCGGGAATGGCACGCCCTCTTTACACTCTTGACCACTTTACCCGTTACATCGGCCATCAGGCGGCACTCAAGCTGCGCATACCTTTTGACGGTCGGCGCAAGTTCAGTGGCCTGATTGCGGGTGTGGAAGAGGACGAGGTGCTGTTACATATGGACGGAGAAGAATTCTGTTTTCCGATTGAAAGTATTGATCAGGCAACCATTATTCCTCAGTTCGATGACTGATCGGGTGACGCGACCGGCGGAGTGCCGGACTTTTGCATATAAGGACAGGTTTTCTGGCGAGGCAAGCGCATGAGTAAAGAAATTTTAATGGTCGTGGACGCGATCTCCAATGAGAAGGGCGTTCCCCGTGATGTCATCTTTGAAGCAGTTGAAGCTGCATTGGCAAGCGCGTCACGCAAGCGTTTCGAAAAGGAAGAAGCCAACGTTCGCGTCCACATTGATCGCCGTACGGGTGACTACCTGACGTTCCGTTACTGGACGGTCGTTGAAGATGACGAGTTCGAAACACCGGACTACGAAATCAAGGAAAGCATAGCTGAACAGCGGGATCCGCCGCTGAAACTCGGTGATGTTGTCGAGCAGCAGATCGAAAATGCTGAATTTGGTCGTATTGCTGCTCAAACAGCAAAACAGGTGATCGTGCAGAAAGTGCGCGAAGCCGAGCGAGCCGAGGTTGTGCGCCAATACGCTGACCGTGAAGGCGAGTTGGTGGCAGGTATTGTCAAGAAGACCACCCGTGATGGCCTGATTATCGATCTGGGGGATAACGCTGAAGCCTTTTTGCCGCGTAATGAAATGATTCACGGTGAACGTTATCGCATGAATGAACGGGTCCGGGCATTGCTGGTTCAGGTTGACCCGGAAGCACGTGGCGCTCAGCTGCTGCTGTCACGTACCTGCCCTGAGCTGATCATTGAGCTGTTCAAGATCGAAGTGCCGGAAATAGCCGAACAGCTGATTGAAGTCAAAGGGGCTGCTCGTGACCCAGGCTCGCGGGCAAAGATTGCGGTGAAAACCAATGATCGCCGCATAGACCCGGTAGGTGCTTGTGTGGGTATGCGCGGTTCTCGTGTTCAGGCAGTGTCGTCCGAGCTTCAGAATGAGCGGGTCGATATTGTGCTGTGGGATGACAATCCCGCTCAATTGGTGATCAACGCCATGGCGCCGGCAGATGTTGCCTCGATTCTGGTTGATGAAGACGCTCACGCCATGGATGTTGCCGTTGCGGCGGATAATCTGGCTCAGGCGATTGGCCGTAGTGGCCAGAACGTGCGTCTGGCGTCTGAGCTGACCGGATGGCGTATCAATGTCATGACGGAAGCTGAAGCTGATGAAAAGCGCGAACAGGAAATTGATAGCCTGGTAGATACCTTTATCCAGCATCTGGAAGTTGATGAGGATATTGCCCGCTTACTGGTAGACGAAGGGTTCACCACCCTGGAAGAAGTTGCTTACGTGCCGCTTGACGAAATGCTTGAAATCGAAGAGTTCGATGAAGACTTGGTTGAAGCGTTACGCGCAAGAGCAAAAGACGAGCTGCTGACGATGGCCATTGCCTCGGAAGAAGCACTTGACGGCGCTCAACCGGCGGATGACCTGCTTGAAATGGACGGGATGGAGCGCCACCTGGCCTTTATCCTGGCCAGCCGTGGCATTGTGACCATGGAAGACCTTGCAGAGCAATCTGTCGATGATCTGGTCGATATCGAGGAATTGGACGAAGCGCGCGCAGCGGCACTGATCATGACTGCCCGTGCGCCCTGGTTCGAAGACGATGCCGCATCCGATTCGAATACACAGTAGACAGGACACGGGCTGAGGAGGGTCAATATGTCAGATATGACAGTAAAAGATTTTGCAGTAAAAGTGGGGCGTGAAGTGCCTCGTTTGTTGGAACAGATGAAAGAAGCCGGATTGCCCCATAGCTCTGAAAGTGATGCTGTGTCTGAAGAAGATAAGCAGACCCTGTTGCGCTATTTGAAAAAAAGCCATGGTGGCGACAATGATGCCAGCAAGAACCGCATCACGCTGACGCGTAAAACGCGCAGCAAGATCAAGACCGGTGATCGCGGCAAGACCATTGAAGTCCAGGTGCGCAAGAAGAAAACTTACGTAAAGCGAGCCGAAGACGACAAGCCAAAAGCGCAGGAGCCCAAGCATAGCGGCCCTCGTCAGCTGGTCGGCGATATGGCTGAGGCGGAAGCGGAACGCAAGGTACGTGATGCGCGTGATGCCGAGGAGCGCAAGGCGGCGGAAGCCAAGCGTCAGGCCGATGAAGCCGAGCGTAAAAAGCGTCAGGAGCAGGAAGAAGCTGAAGCCGCGGCAGCCAAAGCCAAGCAGGAAGAAGCCCCGGCCAACCTTGAGATTCCGGTGCCTGAGCTGGAAACCAGCGAGCCGGCCGCAGAAGAGATGCCGCCGGCACCGCCCAAGGAAGGTCGATCAGATCGTCGCACCGCGCCACCCAAGAAAGCAGCGGCCAAGAAAAAAGGTCGTCACGATCAGGAAGATGATCGCACTGACCGTGAAGAACGCAAGCGTGGTGGCGGCGCCAAGAAAGCCAAGCGTGCCGAGCGTCGCGGTGGCCGTCGCAGTAGCGGTGGTCAAAGCGGCAATGGCAAGCAGGCTTTCCAGAAGCCAACGCAGCCGATAGTCCGCGAGGTCTCCATCCCTGAGTCTATCAGTGTGGCGGAACTGGCTGACAAGATGTCGATCAAGGCCAATGAAGTCATCAAGGCGATGTTCAATATGGGCGCCGCCGTAACCATCAACCAGACGATCGACCAGGATACAGCGGCCATCGTAGTGGAAGAGATGGGCCACAAGGCGCGCCTGGTCAAGGATGATGCGCTGGAGACGGAAGTGCTGGACAGTATTTCCTACGAAGGTGAGGAAATCACCCGTTCACCGGTGGTCACTGTCATGGGTCATGTCGACCATGGCAAGACATCGCTGTTGGACTATATCCGTCGTGCCAAGGTGGCGACGGGTGAAGCAGGGGGCATTACCCAGCATATCGGTGCCTATCACGTGGAAGATAATCACGGTGGAGTGACCTTCCTGGATACGCCGGGCCACGCGGCATTTACTGCCATGCGTGCCCGCGGTGCCAAGGCCACTGACGTGGTTATCCTGGTGGTTGCCGCAGATGATGGCGTTATGCCTCAGACGGTCGAAGCGATCGAGCACTCCAAGGCAGCAGAGGTGCCGATGGTGGTGGCGGTCAACAAGATTGACAAGGAAGGCGCTGATTTTGACCGCATTCGTAACGAGCTTTCCCAACATGGGGTTATCTCGGAAGAATGGGGGGGCGATACCCAGTTTGTGCATGTCTCTGCCAAAAGCGGTGACGGTATCGAGGAGCTGCTGGAGGCGATCCAGCTGGTTTCTGAAGTGCTCGAACTGACAGCAGTACCTTCTGCACCGGGTAAAGGGGTTGTGGTTGAGTCACGCCTTGATAAAGGCCGTGGCCCGGTAGCGACCGTCCTGGTACAGAACGGCACCCTGAAAAAAGGTGATATCGTGCTTGCCGGCCTGCACTATGGTCGCGTCCGTGCGCTGACCAACGAGTTGGGGCAACAGGTAGACAGCGCTGGCCCATCCCAGCCGGTTGAAATTCAGGGGCTGGATGGTACGCCGGAAGCGGGTGAAGAGTTCATGGCGGTTGCCGATGAGAAGAAGGCGCGTGAAGTAGCCAACTTCCGTCAGGGCAAATATCGTGAAGTTCGCCTGGCTCGCCAGCAGAAAGCCAAGCTTGAGAACATGTTCAGCCAGATGGGCCAGGACGAGGTTGCCAAGGTCAATATTGTCCTGAAAGCCGATGTGCAAGGCTCGCTGGAAGCGATCAAAGGTGCTCTGGAAGAACTTTCGACCAAAGAAGTCAAGGTCGCCGTTGTGTCCTCCGGCGTTGGTGGTATTACCGGAACAGACGCGAACCTGGCGCTGGCGTCCGAAGCGATCGTGGTAGGCTTTAACGTCCGTGCTGATGCCGCCGCTCGCGAAATCATCGAGCGTGAAGGCCTGGATCTGCGCTACTACAGCGTTATTTACCAGCTGATCGATGAAGTGAAGAAGGCGATGAGCGGTATGCTGGCCCCCGAATGGAAAGAAGAAATTGTCGGTGTGGCTGAGGTTCGTGATGTCTTCCGTGCGCCGAAGATCGGTGCGGTGGCAGGTTGTATGGTGGTTGAAGGCAGCGTCTTCCGTAACAAGCGTATTCGCGTACTGCGCGATAACGTGGTGATTTACGAAGGCGAGCTTGAATCACTGCGCCGCTATAAGGATGACGTTCAGGAAGTGCGCAGCGGCGTAGAGTGCGGCATCGGGGTGAAAAACTACAACGATGTTCAAGTGGGCGACAAGATCGAGGTCTTCGACCAGGTTAAAGTCGAACGCAGCCTCTAAGTTCGCCGGGAGTTTATTATGCGCGAATTCAAGCGTACCGACCGAGTGGCCGACCAGCTCCAGAAAGAGCTGGCGGTACTTATTCAGCGCGAAGTCAAAGACCCGCGTTTGGGAATGGTCACGGTCAGCGGCGTGACCGTTAGCCGTGATCTTGGCTACGCTGATATCTATGTCACCTTGCTGGGTGAACAGAGCCCTGAGCGCATCAAGGAAAACCTCCAGGTGCTTAAACGCGCCGGTGGTTTTTTGAGAAGTCAGATTGCCAAGCGGATCAAACTACGCCATGTCCCCGAGTTACGCTTTCATTTTGATGAAAGTGTGGTGCGTGGTCAGCACCTGTCCTCCTTGATCGATGAAGCCTTGGCCAGCGATCGTGACCGGCAGGATGATGATCTGTCGGAAGATAACGCTGACAACGAGGAGACGCGTTAATGGCGCGTCGCCGCCGAGGCTTGCCGGTCAATGGTGTGCTCTTGCTGGACAAGCCGAAAGGCATGTCCAGCAATCATGCCTTGCAGCGGGTACGCCGGTTGCTTGAAGCACAAAAAGCTGGTCATACGGGCACACTGGACCCCATGGCAACAGGGATTTTACCCATCTGCCTGGGTGAAGCGACCAAGTTTTCCGCGCACCTGCTGGAAGCGGATAAGGTTTACCGAACGCGCGTCGAGTTAGGTGTTATTACGGACTCAGGTGACGCTGAAGGCGCGGTGATTGAACGTCGCGAAGTGCCTGAGCTCACGGCCGAACAGGTCGAACGTGCGCTTTCTCGCTTTCGCGGTGAGATCGAACAGGTGCCGCCGATGTATTCAGCGCTCAAGTACCAGGGCAAAAAGCTTTACGAACTCGCCCGTGAGGGCAGGCACGTGGAACGTGCAGCCAGGCGTATAAACGTGTATGATGCGCGCCTGCTATCGTTGGATGATAGGGCTTTTGAGCTGGAAGTGAGCTGCAGTAAAGGAACCTACATACGCACACTGGCTGAAGATATCGGCCTTGTGTTAGGTTGTGGCGCACATATCAGCGCGCTGCGGCGACTAAAGACCGGCCCGTTTGGCGCCGACACAATGTGGACGCTGGACGCGCTCGAACAACTGGATGACCAGGCCGCCCGTGAAGCCCAGCTGATGCCGGTGGATGTTCTGGTCGAACATCTGCCGTCCCAGGTTGTCGATGAGCAGGCTTACCAGCGTTTAAGTCATGGTCAGTCTGCACAGTTAGAAACATCCGCCTTCACGCCGAATACCTTGATGCGGCTTTACCATGCATCTGTATTTATTGGCCTGGGAGTGGTGAAGGGCGACAATGAAGTGGCGCCCAAGCGCCTGCTAAGCAGCGTCGCGATGTAAGCTCAGGCTTACACGAAAAGTACGACTGGGACTGCAAATATGCGTGGTCTCACCCATTCACACATTAGGCATATTGCTTACTGGAGATAGACATGGCACTAACGGCTGAACAGAAAGCCCAGATTGTTAATGAATACGGTCGTGGCGAGAATGACACTGGCTCACCTGAAGTCCAGGTAGCGCTGTTGAGCACCAACATCAACGGCCTGCAGGATCACTTCAAGACCAATAAGCAGGATCACCACTCACGTCGTGGTCTGATTCGCATGGTTAACCAGCGTCGTAAACTGCTGGACTACCTCAAGCGTAAGGATTTCGAACGTTACCAGTCGCTGATTCAGCGTCTTGGCCTGCGTCGTTAATCAGGTAATCAGGTAGAAAGCAGTCTTTGCGCCAGGTGCGAAAGACGGCTTTGTTATCTTGATCGGAACGGGCAGCTCCCTGAGAGCTGCCCGTTTTTTTGTTTGTGGTAGCCGTGAGGCGCGCCAACGCCTAGAATAGTGGCGAGTCAAAACGACCAAGCGAATAGACAAGTAGATATTTAATGTTAAAGGAAGTCGCCGTGAATCCGGTAAAGAAAACGTTTCAATACGGTCGTAGTACCGTCACGCTCGAAACCGGGCGTATTGCTCGCCAGGCTACTGGCGCCGTTATGGTTACTATGGACGATACTGTCGTGCTGTGCACGGTGGTCGCCAAGAGAGAAGCCAACCCCGCTCAACCCTTTTTCCCGCTGTCGGTTCATTATCAGGAAAAGACTTATGCGGTAGGCAAGATTCCTGGCGGTTTCTTCAAGCGCGAAGGGCGTCCAACAGAGAAGGAAACCCTGACGTCCCGCCTGATTGACCGACCCATTCGTCCATTGTTTCCCAAGGGCTTCATGAACGAGGTTCAGGTCATCTGCACCGTACTATCCACGGATCGCAACCATGACCCGGATATTGCCGCTCTGATCGGCACATCGGCAGCACTGTCGATTGCTGGCGTGCCTTTCAATGGCCCCATTGGTGCGGCACGAGTAGGCTTTAATGAGGAAAAAGGTTATTTCCTCAATCCCACGGTTGAGGAGTTGACCACCTCAGAGCTGGACATGGTGGTTGCCGGTACTGAAAAAGCGGTGCTGATGGTGGAGTCTGAAGCCAAGGAACTGCTCGAGGATGAGATGCTGGGGGCTGTCCTTTACGGTCATCAGGAAATGCAGGTAGCCATCCAGGCGATCAACGAGCTGGTAGCAGAAGCCGGCAAACCGCGTTGGGAATGGCAGCCGGTTGAAGAAAACATCGCGCTGAAAACCGCAGTGGCCGAAGCGTTTGAAGCCAGGATTGGTGACGCCTATCGGATTACTGACAAGATGCAGCGTCAGGATGCCCTGTCAGCCCTGAAAGACGAGGCCGTCGAGCAGCTGGTCGCCGCTGAAGGCGAGGAGGCTGACGGCAAGTTCAGCAAGGATGAGGTGAAAGGCGCTTTCGCTGGTATCGAAAAACGCATCGTACGTTCACGGGTGATCAAGGGCGAAGCGCGTATTGATGGCCGTGATAACCAGACGGTACGCCCGTTGGATATCGAAGTGGGCGTGTTGCCCAAAACCCACGGTTCTGCTGTGTTTACCCGCGGTGAAACCCAGGCAATTGCGATCGCAACCCTGGGCACCTTGCGTGACTCCCAGCTGATCGAATCGCTGGAAGGTGAGCGTAAAGACCGCTTTATGCTGCATTACAACTTCCCTCCCTATTGTGTGGGTGAAGCCGGCTTTATGGGTGGCCCCAAGCGGCGTGAAATTGGCCACGGCCGCCTGGCACGGCGTGGAGTGGAAGCCATGCTGCCCGCCGAAGATGCCTTCCCCTATACCATTCGCGTGGTATCTGAAATCACTGAATCCAACGGTTCAAGCTCGATGGCATCAGTGTGCGGGGCTTCTCTGGCATTGATGGATGCCGGTGTGCCGCTGAAGGCTCCGGTAGCGGGTATTGCCATGGGTCTGGTCAAGGATGATGACGGGTTTGCTGTGCTGACCGATATCCTCGGTGACGAAGATCACCTGGGTGACATGGACTTCAAGGTCGCTGGTTCTGAAGAGGGTGTTACCGCCCTGCAGATGGATATCAAGATCGAAGGCATTAACGAAGAAATCATGGAAGTGGCTCTGCAACAAGCCAATCAGGCCCGTCTGGATATTCTTGGTCAGATGAATACGGTGATTGGCCAGAGCCGTTCGGATGTGTCGGATAACGCGCCTTCCATGGCGACTATCAAGATTTCTCCTGACAAGATTCGTGATGTGATCGGCAAAGGTGGCGCGACCATCCGCAAGATCTGCGACGATACCGGTGCATCGGTAGATCTCGATGATGATGGCACCGTACGTATTTACGCCGAAGACAAGGCGGCTGCCAAGAAAGCCATTGATACCGTGTTGGCGATTACTGCTGAAGCGGAAATTGGCAAGCTGTACATGGGCAAGGTAGTGCGCATCGCTGACTTTGGCGCCTTCGTCAATATCATGCCGGGTACCGATGGTCTGGTGCACATTTCCCAGATTGTGCCGGAGCGCGTCGAAAATGTGCGTGATTACCTGAATGAAGGGGATGATGTGATCGTCAAGGTGCTCGATATCGATAACCGTAATCGCGTCAAATTGACTATCAAGGAAATCACGGAAGAAGAAAAGGCTGCTTTTAATGCTGAAGCGGAAACGACTGAGTAGGCTGATGGCATAAACAGCGGTTCAGATGTTCCAACCGCCCCCGCCGCGTCTCGCTGCGGGGGCGGTGGCGTTTTGAAATGGCTATTTCAAAAACGCCTGGAGTAGCGGACTATGTTAGCCCGTCGTGAACACCAGGAGTTCAAAATGTCGAAAAACGATAATAAGACGACCCCCTCCGCCAAGCCGAGTTTTCGCCAGGTGGTGGGTAGTGTGCTGGCCGCCATGTTCGGGGTCCAAAAGCGCAGCAATCTGGAGCGCGATAACCAGCAGCGAAGTGCGACGCCTTATATTATTGTCGCCTTGGGTTTTGGCCTCATTTTCATCCTGATTCTGATGTTTGTGGCCAATCTTGCCTCACGCTAATGATCTCGCCTGCGCATATCAGGGAATATTATCCATCCGATAAAAAATGCCCCGCTGGTAGCGGGGCATGGATATTTAAATGCATAAAAGATGCAGTTATGAACGCTCGATGGCCAGTGCCACCCCTTGGCCGCCACCGATACACAGGGTAGCAAGGCCTTTCTTGGCATCGCGGGCAATCATTTCATGCAGCAGGCTGACGAAAATACGGCAGCCTGAAGCGCCAATCGGGTGGCCCAGTGCAATTGCACCACCGTTGACGTTGACCTTGCTGACATCCCAACCGAGTTCCTTGTTGACCGACAGTGCCTGAGCGGCAAAGGCTTCATTGGCTTCTATCAGGTCGAGGTCATCAATGCTCCAGCCGGCTTTTTCCAGGCAACGCCGGGTTGCCGGGGCTGGGCCGATGCCCATGATGGCCGGGTCAACGCCTGCATTGGAATAGGCTGCGATACGCGCCAACGGTTCAAGTCCCAGTTCCTTGGCTTTTTCAGCCGAGCAGAGCATGACAACGGCAGCACCGTCGTTCAATGATGACGCGTTACCAGCAGTCACGGTGCCATCCTTTTTGAAAGCCGGGCGCATGCCGCCAAGTTTTTCAGCGCTGACTTCACGCGGGTTTTCGTCGGTGTCAAATACGACGGGATCGCCTTTGCGCTGGGGGATCTCCACCGGCACGATCTGACCCTTGAACTTGCCATCCCGAATGGCCTGAGCGGCTTTCTGCTGGGACGCGGCAGCAAATTCATCCATGGCTTCACGGGTGATACTGTATTTTTCTGCCAGGTTTTCGGCGGTAATGCCCATGTGATAGTTATTGAACGCATCCCACAGACCATCATGCACCATGGAGTCAATCGCTTTCCAGTCGCCCATGCGCTGGCCGTTACGAGAATTGGGCAGCACGTGGGGAGAGGCTGACATGTTTTCCTGGCCACCGGCCAGAATAACACTGGCATCACCGCAGCGAATCGCCTGTGTCGCCAGGTGAAGTGCCTTGAGGCCAGAGCCACAGACCTTGTTGATCGTCATGGCCGGTACCGCCGCTGGTAAGCCGCCTGCTATGGCCGCCTGGCGTGCCGGGTTCTGGCCAACCCCGGCTGTCAGTACCTGGCCAAGCAAGACTTCATCGACCTGTTCTGGTGCGACGCCCGTGGTGCTGAGGATATCCTTGATAACCCGTGCTCCAAGATCGCTGGCAGGAATCCCGGCAAGCGACCCACCAAAGGCGCCAACGGCGGTACGACGAGCTGCAACAATGACCACATCTTGCATAGTAAAACTCCTAGGTAGCGTGGAACAG
>NZ_VMQS01000007.1:14823-57586 GCF_007625055.1 Halomonas sp. | reverse complement strand
GGATGGGCAGGCCATCCCCCTGTTGATCGTGAAGAATCGCCAGAGGCGCCTGCTCACCGGCGGCTAATAACTGCTCGCCGCGTTGCTGGCGGTCACGGGAGGATGCCGTGATCGACTGGGCAGCGACTCCCTGGGGCTGAAAAAGCGCATGATTGGCATGTACCGCAGGCGCAGTCAGAGCCCGCTTTGCCAGGGTGCCTGCCCCGAACTCGACGCTGATCACCTCAGCCCGGCCCCTTTCAGCCAGTGAGAAATGAAATCCACCACATTCGGGGTGCTGCTCCAGCAGGGCGATGACCTCGGCAATAGAGCTTTCATACAGAGCGGCGCGACCCAGCACCATGCGTGGCATTTGGGGCACCACGTCATGCAGGCGCAGGTTGTTGACCGCCTGAACCCAGCCCTGGCGGGTGATGGCCAGCGTGTGGCCAGGTATCGAGCCGGGATAACAGAAGGCCATAAACCCATTGGCCTGTTCAGGGTTTACCTCGGCGATAAAGCAGTGCCCGCTGAAAAACGGCAGGCCGTCTTCGTTATGTGCTATCAGCGGATTATCACCGGGAATTGCCAATGTGGTACAGCCATCCGGCACATGGGGCAGCAGATCGCCTCGGCAGTTCCAGGCAAATACTGCCTGGAAAGGCAACGCCAAGCCGTCTGCCAAACCCTCTAGTTCTTCCCAGACCGCCGGGAAATAATGCTGAGTGTTAGCGGCCATGTTGGCCACGGCCTCACGATGACACGGCGCGGTCACCTCCGCCCAGATGGGACTGGGTAACAGATGACGATGGACCGCGTCTCGCCCGGCTCTACCCAATGCCAGGCCAATGTCATAAGGGCATCCATTGATACGCTGCCAACCTAGCGATAATCCGTCATCAGACATGGCACTTATACACTCGCTGCGGGGAAAAGGAGCTATTGAATCTGGACAGTCAAGCAAGTGCCTTGATCAGCACCTTGGACTTACGCGCCTGATTGTAGGTTTCACGTTTGAGCAACGGCAGATCATCAATACTGGCCGACGCAAAGCCACGCTCCGCAAACCAGTGAGCCGTATGGGTGGTGAGCACAAAGATGGCGCCCACGCCGAGGCGATGCGCACGCTGCTCAATGGCTTGTACCAGCCGTTCACCGCGCTCGCCGCCCTGGTAGCTGGTATGCACGGCCACACAGGCCAGTTCGGCGATATCCGCCTGGGCAAAGACGTGCAGAGCCGCACAGCCGATCACCATGCCGTCACGCTCGATCACCAGATAGTCATCAATCTCATGCTCCAGGCGTTCCCGGGATCGTGCCACCAGCATGCCGCGGCGTTCAAGAGGCTCCAAAAGATCCAGCAGCCCAGCGATATCACTCAGAGTCGCCGGGCGTAGCTGTTCGTAGCGATGCTCGGTGATCATGGTACCGACGCCATCGCGGGTAAACAGCTCCCCCAGCAGCGCATCATGGTTGCGCCAGCACAGCAGGTGAGTACGCGCCACGCCTTCCCTGGCCGCTGAGCAGGCAGCTTGCAGGTGGCGTGCCAACTCGCCGCCCTGCTCGGCCGCCGCCAGGCGTGGTTCTGCTTCGTCCGGGCTTAGCTGGCGCAGCAGGGCACCTTGCTCGTTAGCCAAACCTTCCGATTCTCCCAGCAGGATCAGCTTGTCAGCGTTCAGCGCCACCGCCGCATGATGAGCCACATCAGCGGCATCCAGATCGAACACCTCGCCAGTGCTGGAAAAGCCCAGTGGCGGCAGAAGCACCACGGATCCCTTTTCGAGCAGCCCTTCTATGGCCCCGGCGCGTACGCGACGCACTTCACCGCTGCGATCAAAATCGACCCCCTCACGCACCCCCAGCGGCTTTGCCGTGACCAGGTTGCCGGAAATCACACTCAGATCGACCCCATGCAGGGGCGTACTCGGCAACCCCAGCGAAAGGCGCGCTTCCAGCCATAGGCGTTGATGAGACGCTACCTGCTCCACCTGAGCCATCACGGCGCTGTCAGCCACCCAGCGCCCTGCCACCAGACGCGGCGCCACCCCGGCTTTCTGCAGGGCCGCCTGTACCTGAGGACGGATACCGAACACCACCACCAGACGAACGCCGAGCGAATGCAGCAGCGCCAGATCCTGAATCAGCTGTTCGCCGCGCTGTGACGCAATTGCTTCGCCTTCCATCAGGATGACGAAGGTTCGCCCGCGGTGGGCATTGATGTACGGCGATGCATTGCGAAACCAGTCAACAAAGGGGAAGCGTGTATCCAAGGGCCGCTCTCCGGCAGCAGGTGAAAGAAAATATCAGCAGTTACTTTACCAGAGCTGAAAAAACAGCGGCACCTCTCCAACATGATCAAATGCCGAAAAGATGCCGCCTGGGTCTTTCAAAGGGTAAAAAGAGACGTCGTAACCCACGTCAAGGTGCCACTAGCCAAACATGCCCTTGAACATGAAGAAGAACAGGATGGCCAGGCCCGCCCCCGCCGGCAGGGTAATCAACCATGACATGGCGATGGTGCCGATCACCCTGAGGTTCAGGGCCGTCATGCCGCGCGCCAGGCCCACCCCAAGTACCGCCCCTACCAGTGTGTGGGTGGTGGAAATCGGTAACCCGGTGCCTGAGGCCAGTACCACAGTCGTGGCGGCTGCCAATGTGGCGGCAAAACCACGACTTGGCGTCAGCTCGGTAATCCCGGTGCCCACTGTGGCAATCACCTTATGGCCATAGGTCACCAGGCCGACCACAATACCGCCGCCGCCCAGCACGAGTACCCACCAGGGCACCAGGGCAGCACCGCCCACTTCACCGCCGCTTTGCACGACACTGATCACCGCTGCCAGCGGTCCAACCGCGTTGGCCACATCGTTGGAACCGTGGGCAAACGCCATGGCGCAGGCGGTAAAGATCATCAGCACAGCGAAGGCACGCTCCACGTTGGCATAGCCAAAGTGGTCTTCGTTACTCTTGACATAGACCACCCGGCGTTCCATCACAAAACCAATGCCCATCAGCACCAGGCCCAGAATCAATGAGAGCATCAGGCTTTGAGCAAAACTCAGCGTCAGCCCCACGTGCTTGAGTCCCTTGGTCATGGTGACCATGGCAACGACAAAGCCGACCATAAACACATAGGCCGGCAGGTATCGCTTGGCCGCTGCCAGCGGGTTCTGCGCTTCAAACACCAGATGATGAATCGACTTGAACAGCACAAAACCGACGGTGCCTGCCAGCAGGGGTGACACGACCCAACTGGCGGCAATGGTGCCCACCGCATTCCAGTCCACTGTGGCGGCGCCCAGGCCTGCCACGGCAAAGCCGACAATAGCCCCCACAATCGAGTGAGTGGTCGAGACCGGCCAGCCTTTCATGGAGGCAATCAGCAGCCAGGTACCCGCTGCCAGCAGCGCCGAGAGCATACCGTATACCAGTAGCTGGGGGTCATCCTGCAAAAGCTCCGGGTCGATAATCCCTTTGCGGATGGTGTTGGTGACCTCACCGCCTGCCAGCCAGGCGCCCAGGAATTCAAAGATGACCGCAATCAGAATGGCCTGCTTGATGGTAATCGCCCGGGAACCCACAGAGGTTCCCATGGCATTGGCAACATCATTAGCCCCGACCCCCCAGGCCATAAAGAAGCCAAACAGGCAGGCCAGGATGATGAATATGTCGCCGTATTGCGCAATGATCTGCATGTTGCCTCCTAACGTGCCGTCAGAATCTGTAAGCGGCTACCGACACGCTCGGCACGGTCGGATAGCTCTCCCACGCCATCGATGATCTGGTAGAGAAAGATCACATCGATAGGCGGCAACTCGCTTTCCAGATCAAACAGTTGGCGGCGAATGGCGATCTGTTGGCTATCGGCCTGGTTTTCGAGGGTATGCAGCTCGCGGATCATGTTTTGTATGACGTCTGACACATTGCGCCCGAACCCCGATTCCAGCAGCTCCTTGAGCTCCTCAAGCGCCTGACGGGCCTGAGCCACACAGGCCACGCTGGTGCGCATGTAGACACGCATCGGTTCAGCCAGCGGTTCAGGCACGCACATCTTGCGCCCCAGCATGATGCCGCTGATATCACGCACCTTGTTGGCAATCTTGTCCTGAACGCTGATCAGATCGAGCAGATCCGAGCGCGAAACAGGCAGGAACATGGTGTTGGGAAGGTTGAGACGCAGCTCTGTCTTGAGCACATCGGCATCATGCTCCAGCCGGGTGATATCCTCACGCAGCCGGGCTGCGCCTTCCCAATCGCCTTTCAGGGTTTCTTCAAAGAAGGGAAGCAGATGCTCTGCGCACTCGTGGGTTTTGACGATATGCGCCAGCAGCGGTTGGAATGGCGATCGGCCAAACATTGCAGAAAAAGGGTTGGAGGTAACCATAAAGCCTTTTAGCCTGTTTTCGGTGAGCCGGAAAACTGAATTCATCGAACAAGCGCCGCAGTATAAAGTTTGGCCGCCGTTTCGTCACAAAAAGTTCACACTGTCATGTAAATTTAATCTTAAATTCATCTAAAAAGGTGGCATTTTCATGCAGCTTAAAAACCAGGGGGCGCCATCGCCTCAGGAAATCGAGCTAAAACTGGCCCTTCCTGATACGTCCATCCCGCGAGTCAAGCGCCTTCCACTGCTGGCCTGCCAGGCTCCCAGTCAGCACACTCTGGTCAACACCTATTACGATACGCCTGAGGGTCTGCTTGCCGAGCAACGCGTGGCCTTGCGGCTACGGCATGACGACGGTCAGATTGTGCAAACCGTCAAGACGGCAGGCATGGGCGGCGGTGGCTTATCCACCCGAGGAGAATGGGAATGGCCCTTGGAAGCAGCGACACTGGATATCGAAGGGTTAAAGGGCCTGCCACCCTTTGCCGCCATTGGCCCTGAAAGGCTGGCCGAGCTGGCGCCTCAGCTGGAAACCAATTTTCTTCGCACCCGCTGGGAGATTGAGCATTCAGGCAACCGGGTTGAAGTCGCTCTGGATGAAGGGGAGATTGTCAGCGGCCGGCACACCACGCCCATACGGGAGCTCGAGCTGGAACTGAAAAGTGGCCATCCCGACGCCCTATGGGAACTGGCTACCCTGATCGCCAAGGCAACCCCCTTGCGCCCTTCAGACAGCAGCAAGGCCGCACGCGGCCGGTGTCTGGCCGAGCAGCACTGGCCGCTGCCGGATGCCCGCTCGCCAAGTGCCCTGCTACACCGCGCAACCCTGGCGCTGGATGCCTGGCACGACAGCCAGAGGGAAGCTCACCTGGCAGCGGCAGAGGATAGCCTGCGCCAGCTGTCCGCACATCCGGCGCTGGATAAGACCTTACGTGAATTCGCCAGGCAGCTGACCTGCGGCCTGGACTCACACGGCCAGCCTGATCGTTACTTTGGCCCGGCAGCCCTGGCGCTTGCCCGTCGCCTGAACGAGCCAGGTGCTTTAAGCTAGGGTCCTGTCGACCCCACGCTCACATCAAGGACTCTGCCATGCATTTCAGCCCTGCAGCAGAAGGACTGCGCACCCGCATCTTTCACGTTATTTTTGAATCGGATACGCCGGGTGCCAAAGCCTTTGATATCGCTTTGATTCTTGCCATTCTGATCAGCGTGGCCGCTCTTCTGCTGGATAGTGTCGATGCTTACCACCAGCGTTTTGGTGACCTGTTTGCCTATATCGAATGGGGCTTTACCCTGGTGTTTACCGTTGAGCTGGCCTTGCGTCTCTATTGCCTTAAAAAGCCGTGGCTGTACATTAAAAGCTTTTACGGACTGGTCGACCTGGTCGCCATTGTGCCTGCCTGGCTGGTGCTGATAGTGCCTGGCGCTCAAGGCCTGGTACTGATCCGCGTGCTCCGTGCCCTGCGGATTTTCCGTATTCTGCGGCTGATGGAATTTGTCAGTGAAGGACACCTGCTGATTGACGCCCTGAAAAGAAGCGCACGCCAGATCTTCCTGTTCTTTTTCAGCATATTGATGGTCGTTACCCTGTTCGCCTCTCTGATGTATGCCATTGAGTCCCCGGAGGCGGGCTTTACCAGTATCCCGATGTCGATCTACTGGGCGATTGTCAGCATGACGACGGTTGGCTACGGTGATATTGTCCCGATGACATCCGTGGGCAAGGCGATCACGGTCATCCTGATGCTGATCGGCTATTCGATTATTGCCGTACCCACCGGGGTATTTTCAGCCCAGGTGATCCGCTCGATCCGCGAAGAGCGCTACTCTGAGGAGGCCTGCCCCGGCTGTGGTCACGATCGCCACGAAAAAGGCGCCTACTATTGCCTGCGCTGCGGCACCTGGCTGGATGAAAACACTCAGGACCCCCGAAAAGCCAACAAGCATGCCAGCCCGGACGACTCGTCTGAATGACCGGGCTGGATGAAAACACCCATTCGCCTGAAACGGGCTCAGTCTTCAAAGGGCGCCGTATCGCCTCGGCCTTCACGCACAATTTTGGGCGGCAGGTCGCGCAGGTCAATTACACTGGTGGGGTCGAGATGGCAAGCCCCACCATCAATAATGGCATCCAGGTGAGCACCAAAGCGTTCGCGGATTTCCTCGGCATCAGTCATCGGCAGGTCTTCGCCGACCGGAATCAGGGTAACGCTCATCAAGGGCTCACCCAGTGCGGCCAGCAAGGCATGGCTAATGCGATGATCCGGCACTCGCACACCGATTGAACGGCGTTTGGGATGCAAGAGTAGCCTGGGCACCTCAGAAGTGGCATCAAGAATAAAGGTGTAAGCACCGGGTGTATGCGCTTTCAGCAGACGAAAGACATCATTGTCAACTTTGGCATAAGTGCCGATTTCGGAAAGATCTGAACACACCAGCGTAAAGTTGTGTTTGTCATCCAGTGAGCGCAACCACTTGATCTTCTCGATAGCCTTTTTTTCCCCCAGGTGGCAACCCAGCGCATAGCCGGAATCCGTGGGATAGGCGACAACACCACCTTTGTTGATAATCTCGATGGCCTGATCGATCAGGCGTTTTTGCGGATTTTCTGGATGAATCTGAAAAAATTGGCTCACCGTCACTCTCCTTTGATATCAGGCTCGTTGGGTACGTTGAAATGCTCGGCAAGTAATGGATGCTGCCAAATGGGCGGCGCTGCCGTACGCGGCACCAGGCTCATGCTGCCAGGAGCGGCATGACCACCGGAAAAGTGAAAATCGCTTCCCAGCGAGGCATATAACCCACGTTCGACCAACTGGCGGGCCAGGTCACGGGTAGCGTCAGCATTTTGCTGACCATTGACCAGTTCGACTGCTTGACCGCCCGCTTCTACAAAGGCATCCATCAAAAGCCCTCGCTTTCGCCGCGTCAACCTGTAGCGCAGTGGATGGGCAATCACCGCAACACCTCCTGATGCTACTATCCACTCGGTGGCTTGTGAAATTTCGGGCCATTGTGCTTTGACATCCCCTTTTTTTCCGCTGCCCAGGTAGCGTTTGAACGCATCGGCCCAATCCCGGGCCATTCCGGCAGCGACCAGAGCCCGCGCAAAGTCCGGGCGCCCGAGCGGTCTTTCGCCACCCGCCTGCGCACGGGCTTTGGCCAGGGCGTCAGGCAAGCCAAGCTTCTCAAGCTGGTGGGCAATGACCTCGGCCCGTGCTATGCGCGCCTGGCGTTGGTGAACCAGTCCCTCCACTAGCGCACCTTGCACCCCCTGAGGCATTAACGCCACCACATGAATACCTACGCCACTCCAGCGTGTGGATAACTCGCAGCCGGGCAATATACTGATATCCAGCCGCTCGGCAGCCTGTTGAGCTTCAGCGACCCCCGCCATGGTGTCATGATCCGTGAGTGCCATGTGCTGCAGACCACGCTGGGCGCATAGGCGGACCACTTCGCTGGGCGGCAGGGCGCCGTCGGAGGCGGTAGAATGCATGTGCAGGTCAAGTGGATAATGCCGATCTTCATCCAGTGTTTCAGGAAGTGCGGTTTCAGGCATGACGGCGAGAGACGAGTTTGTCAAAATAGTGCACTCTGGCAAGGCAAAAGTCTTGTTATAGTGCGGGCTTGAGTTAACGCGGTCAATTACACACCTTCGTTATCCACACACGCTTGTTATTGAGGATTCATTCATGCTGTATGCCATAATCAGTGAAGACGTTGACAACAGTCTGGAACGGCGCCTGGCGGCTCGCCCCGACCACCTGGCAAGGCTTGAAGCCCTGCGCGATGATGGCCGACTGGTGCTTGCCGGTCCACACCCGGCTATTGACGCCGACAACCCCGGTGAAGCCGGATTCAGCGGCAGCCTGGTGATAGCCGAATTCGATAACCTGGACGCCGCGCAGGCGTGGGCCGATGCGGATCCTTATGTCATCGCTGGCGTCTATGCCCATGTCAGCGTCAAGCCATTCAAGAAAGTATTACCTTGACGCTAACGGCGAACAATGGGCGCCGTTCAGTTCTTCACAAAGCCTGTGGAAAACTCTGTGAAAACCCGGCGGACGCCTTGCGCTAGACGAGAGATAACGGCTCGCCTAGCAAATTGTTCAATTTTTAACCAGCTTTGACGCACTCCAACAGTACGGGATACTTGCGTGACTCAACGCCCTACCCTGCCTCCCTTGGGGGCCCTCAAGGCACCCTCACTCAGCTGGAACGCAGCGTCGCCCTATTCCGAGGCATTCGGGGATGTCTATTTTTCCAGAGAGAATGGCCGCGCCGAAACGGAACACGTTTTTATCCACGCCAACCACTTGCCTGAACGTTTCTCGCACTGGCGTGAAACACGCCCTTTCGTGATTGGTGAAACCGGGTTCGGCACGGGACTCAACATGCTGTGTGCCTGGGCATGCTTTGAACGCCATGCGCTCAGGCATGCGCGTCTGCATCTGATATCCACCGAGAAGTATCCGCTTACCCGCGAGGAATTGGCTCAAGCGCTGGAGGCCTGGCCGGAACTGGCCAGCCAGACGGCTTCCCTGTTGACTCAATGGCCTGCCGCTGTGAGCGGTATTCATCGCCTGCACCTGACGGACAGGGTGACGCTGGATCTGCATTTTGGCGATACCTGTGAACGATTGGCGCTTCTGGACGGCCAGGTTGACGCCTGGTTTCTGGACGGCTTTGCGCCCGCTAAAAACCCGGACATGTGGCAGCCGGAACTTTTCCACAGCATGGCGGCGCGCTCACGACCGGAGGCCACCTTTGCCACCTTCACCTGTGCGGGTATTGTCAAACGTGGGCTAAAAGCGGCGGGGTTCCGCTGGCAAAAGGTGCCCGGCTACGGGCGTAAGCGGGAAATGCTTGCTGGTAGAATAGACACCCCACCGCTGGATGGCCGCCGCCAGCAGACCCCCTGGTTCACTCCGCCAGCCGTAAAGCCAGCGGCTCATATCGTGGTGATTGGTGCCGGTATTGCCGGTACCAGTGTGGCTGCCGCCCTGGCCAGGCGCGGTTTGCGCGTCAGCATGATAGAAAAACAGGCCATAGGGGCAGGTGGTTCCGGCAATCAGCAGGGGGCACTTTATGTCAAGCTGGCTGCCCAAACCAACGACCAGAGCCGCGTGTATTTCTCAGGATTGCTATATAGCCGCCGCTGGCTGGAAAACCTCGACCCCGCTCACCGCTTTTGGCATGACAGTGGTGTCATTCAGCTGGCACTCAGCGAAAAGGAAACACGCCGCCAGCAGCGCTTTCTTGGCAACCACTCACTGCCGAACAGCCTGCTTGAAGGCAAAGATGGCCACTCGCTTGAAAAGCTGGTCGGTATGGAGGTCACCGCTGAAAGCGCACTTTTCTATCCACAAGCAGGCTGGGTAAAACCCAGAAAGCTATGTGAACACCTGCTTTCCCGGCCGGGTATCCGTTATCGGCAAGGTGAGGTGGTCAGGCTCAACGAAAGCCCGCAAGGCTGGCTGATTCACCTGGCCAGTGGAGAAACCCTCGAGGCGGATCAGGTAGTCGTTGCCAACGCTCAGCTAGCCAACCACTTTGAGCAGACCCGGGAGGTGCCGCTGCAGGCCGTGCGCGGCCAGGTGTCAACGCTGGCCCTGCCGGAAAACGTTGAAGGCCCGAGCAGCGTGGTCTGCGCAGGCGGTTATGTGCCTCCGGCCGTCGATGGCGTTTTGACCTTTGGTGCCAGCTTCATGCCTAACAACGCCACTACACAAGTAGAGGATCAGGATCACCTGAGCAATATTGATGAGCTGCGGCGCACCCTTCCCGCCCTGGCAACCGCACTTGAAACGGCCGGTGTTGATCTTACCCCCGCCAACCTTGGCGGTCGGGCTGCCGTGCGTGCCGCCAGCCCGGACAAGTCACCCTACGCCGGGCCAGTGCCCAAAGCTGACGCATGGCAGCAGGACTATGCGCTGCTGCGAAAAGACGCGACCCGTGTGCCGGCAGTGGCTGGCCAACATTACCCTGGCCTGTGGATCAGCGCTGCCCATGGTTCCCGTGGGCTGGCCAGTGCACCGCTGTGCGCCGAGGTGATTGCCTCACGAATCTGTGACGAACCCATGCCGCTGGAAGCACCGCTTGTCGATCACCTGCACCCCGGCCGACGCATTATCAGCGCCCTGATTCGCGCTCAGTAATCGCCCTCTTCTTCATCATCTGCAAGGTCACGACCGAAGCGACGCCATTGCTCAAGGGTCATCACTTCGGTCATTTCCAGCTCAAGATCATGGGCAATGATCAAGTCTCCCCGCTCCAGCTGCTGGGTCAGATCTGTCACCCATCCTTGCATGCCTGACTGGGTATCTGTGGTGTCGTAACCCTGACGGGTCACGAAGGTTTCCAGCAGGGCTGTCAGCGTCTCACCGGGCAGCATACGCGCAGGTACTTCGATAAATCGGCTCATGATGACTCCCAGGCTTGCAATCGGTTGAGAAACGTCGCTTCGTCGAGCACTTCGACCCCCAGCTGCTCGGCTTTGCTTAGCTTACTGCCTGCTGCTTCCCCAGCGACAAGACCCGTGGTTTTTTTCGACACACTACCGGACACCTTGGCCCCCAGTGCCTGCAAACGTGCCTTGCCGTCATCCCGGGTCATACTCTCCAGCGTTCCTGTCAGCACCCAGGTCTGGCCTTCAAGCGGTTTGGGACCATGCTGCACTTCCACTTCCTCAAAACTCACACCAGCGGCAAGCAGCGCTGCCAGGGTTTTCTGGTTATGCGCCTGCCGAAAAAAGGTCTGGATGTGCGCTGCCACCACGGGTCCTACATCCGTCACGCTTTCCAGTGTTTCCAGATCGGCCTGCTCCAGTGCGCTCAGGGTACCAAAATGTGCCGCCAGGTTGGCTGCCGTCGCTTCGCCCACTTCACGAATCCCTAATGCATAGATAAATCTTGCCAGGGTCGTCTGACGCGCGTTGTCCAGGGCCTTTATCAGATTGGAAGACGACTTTTCCCCCATGCGCGGCAATGTCTGCAGATCGTCAACCGTCAGATGGAACAGGTCTGCAGGGGTTTTGACCCAGTCACGCTCCACCAGCTGTTCAATCAGCTTCTCCCCCAGCCCATCGATATCCAGCGCACGACGACTGGCAAAATGCTTCAGCGCCTCCTTGCGCTGTGCCGGGCAATACAAGCCACCGGAACAGCGCGCTACGGCTTCTCCCTCCAGACGCTCAATCTCTGATCCACATACGGGGCATTGATCAGGAAATTCGATTGCTTGAGCATCTTCGGGCCGTTTAGCCAGATCTACCCTGACGACCTGAGGGATGACGTCTCCGGCGCGGCGAATCGTCACCGTATCCCCTATTCGCACATCCAGGCGGGCAATTTCGTCGGCGTTATGCAAGGTCGCGTTAGAGACCGTCACCCCGGCTACGCTGACGGGTGTCAGGCGCGCTACCGGGGTAATGGCGCCAGTCCGCCCTACCTGAAACTCAACCTCATTAAGCGTGGTGGTTTCCTCTTGAGCAGGGAACTTGAACGCCACGGCCCAGCGCGGGGCGCGGGCCACAAAACCCAGTTCTCGCTGCAGGCGAAGATGATTGACCTTGATCACCACACCATCAATGTCGTAACCCAACTGGTCACGTTTCTCACCCAACGCCTGGCAATATTCCACCACGGCCTTTGGCCCCTTCATTACCGCCAGCTCCTTACTGGTCAGCAGGCCCAAGCGGGAAAGACGTTGCATCAGGGCACTATGGGTATCATCACCGAGGTCGGGTTCAAGACGCGCTGCCTGATAAGCGTTAAAGATCAATGGACGCGTTGCGGTAATGCGCGGATCCAGCTGGCGCAGACTCCCTGCTGCGGCATTACGCGGGTTGGCGAACACCTTGGAGCCGCTTTCCCGTGCAGCCTGATTCAATGCCTCAAACCCTTCATGACTGATAATTACCTCGCCACGCACTTCCAGAAGCGCGGGTGGATGATCGCCGCGCAACACCAGGGGGACGGAGCGTAAGGTGCGGAGATTCGAGGTAATACCCTCGCCGGTTCGGCCATCGCCCCGCGTGGCGCCGCTGACCAGACGTCCTTGTTCATAGACAAGCGACACCGCTGCTCCGTCCAGCTTCGGCTCACAGCTGAATTCCAGGTCATCAGCGGTGCATTCCAGCCGCTCTGCCACACGTTGGGCGAAGGCGCTAATTTCATCCGCATTGAACGCATTATCCAGCGACAGCATGGGGATAGCGTGAACCACTTCGTCAAACCCATCTGCTGGTTTGGCCCCGACTCGCTGGGTAGGCGAATCCATCGTCAGCTGTTCAGGGTGCTGCGCCTCAAGCTCCTGCAAGCGTCTGAACTTACGGTCATAATCACTATCGCTGAGGATGGGCGCATCAAGCACATAGTAGCGGTAATTGGCGTCTTCTATTTCAGAGCGCAGTTGTGCTATTTCCTGCTCGGGGTTTGAAGTCTGATCTGAACCCGTTTGACGCATATTGAGTACTTCCTTGAAATTTATCCCCATTATACAAAACACCCGCTGCCTTGTGAGGGTAGCGGGTGCTGAAGGTATAAGATAACACCAGAGTTTCAGACGATCAGTTAGCCTGTGCTCGATGGAGGTGGTGGCGACGTTCAAATTCATGCACACGCTGGCGTGCAAACTCAATTGTCTGCGCCGTCATGACACTATGGTTTTCATCCTTGAGCTCACCCCCCATATGCCGGACCACCACCATGGCCGTTTCTACCATGGCTTCAAAAGCTGCCGAGCTGTCTTCAGCACCGGGCAACGGCATCAGGAAAGTCACCCCGGGTGTCAGGAAAGTGTCCATTTCCTGAATAGGAAAGGTCCCTGGCTTGACCACATTGACCATGGAGAACTGCAGCTCACTTTCAGGATGCTCTGTTTCAAGTCGGTGGAAGATACCCATATCACTGCTGTAACGCAGGCCGCACATCATCAGAAGCTCCAGCAGCTTGTCACCTTCAAAACCGTCTTCATCTCGACACATAACCGAGATAACGATGACTTCTTGCGCATTTTGCAAGGTGTTAGCCGCCTGACGACCTGAAAGGTCATGACGCATCGCCTTGGCCAGAGTAGGATGCGGACGCACAACATCCTCGTCAGCGTCTTCATGATGAAAGGCGTCATTATGGCTATGTTGCCCGCTGCCATAAGCCGGGGTGGCTGGATCCAAATCTGCACCTGAAGACGTGTCGTCATGATCAACACGGTGGTATTTGTCTGGATGCTCAAAGCCTGGAGGATAATCGCCTTGGGGCAGGTTCCGCTGTCCTGACGCTTGAACCTCACGGGCAGCTTGATCTGCTCTCGCTGCCTCAGCTTGAAGCTGAGCGGCACGGCGGCGCTCAGCTTCTTCTTTCGCACGTTGTGCCTCGCGCTTTTCAGCTTCGGCCACACGTTTGGCCTTTTCGGCCTTCAGAAGCTCCTTGCGTTTTATCTTTTCAAGCTTTCTCTGTTTGTGTTCTTCAAGACGCTCATGCAGGCGGTGCCTGAAGGAATCTTTGATACCATGGAAATCAACCAGCTGATAGTAGGTATCTTCTTCATCCGCTTCGTGAGAACAGTCGCCGACCGTTGAGCTTCGCAGCTGACGTCGTCTGGTATCATGCTGAGTGGCTGTATCACGTTGAAGGGAAAGCGCATCTGTACTCTGGAGATCAGAGGAAGAAACGTGCAGATCAGGCGACACCTCATCATTATCATTCGCGGTCATACGAGCCAGAGGTTGATCGGTCGGCACATTCGGCTCAGATTCAGAAGCCCTGAGTGGCGGCACGTCGGCACCAGGCATCTTGCCCCCTGAGGAAAACGTCGTTGACGCTGTTTCTGTTGACTGATGGCTGACCGAGGACGCATCAGTTGATGCATCAGCGTTTTTGTCTGCGCACTCAACGGGAGCATCTTTGTGCACAGGGCGTTGTTTCTCTTCGGGGCCGGACTCAGCGATAGAAAGTTCGTCGCCAGACAGTGTTGATTTATGACGTCGGAATTCAGAAAGTACCCTTGATGGACCAGGGTGCTCCTGACGCTGCAACTTTGGCTTGGCAGTATTCTGACTGTAGTCCGCTGGCTTGACGACACGAGCGCCTCCATTAGGAAGCTCCCAATTGATTTCAGCCTCGCGTTTAGCTTCTTCCGGATCCATGTCACTATCTTCAGCGTGTCTGTAATCTGCCTGATCCAGATCCAGACGAGGCACTCGTCTCTGGCGCTTGAGGCGACGGATGCCATCAATGACTATAAGCGAGACCAGCGCCAGCCCTAAAATGATAAGCCACTCTCTTAGTTCCATGTTGTACATTCCATGGGTCGTTTGCCAACAAGCTAGGCAAGCTTTATTACTTGAAATTGTAAGGCATCAGATTATGGTCATTGGTTGCCTTGATGAAACCATAAGATACCTTTACCCATTACAGTTATGAATCCAGAATAGCGCTATTATTGAACAAATTGGGTATTTTTACTATTTTTCACGATTCTATACACAAATGAAACCATCTGAATAGCATAAACCGTACCGATAAAAATCCAATCAATCATACAAAAAGCGATTAACTAAACGTTTCGTTCAATCAATTTAATACTAGATTCATATAAATAATAGCGCAACCCAAGTTTCAGCCTGCCTCGGCGAGTGCTGCTGCCTCTTCGACATCAACAGCTACCAGCCTTGAGACACCGGGTTCCTGCATCGTCACTCCCATTAAGCGCTCAGCAGATTCCATGGCAATCTTGTTATGCGTAATGTATATAAACTGAACTGTTTCGGACATTTCTTTTACCAGATTAGCATATCGTCCGACATTGGCATCGTCCAGCGGCGCATCGACTTCATCCAGCATGCAGAACGGCGCCGGATTAAGCTGAAAAATAGCAAACACCAGGGATAGGGCCGTCAACGCTTTTTCTCCCCCGGATAACAGGTGAATCGTGCTGTTTTTCTTTCCTGGCGGCCGCGCCATGATGGCCACCCCGGTTTCCAGCAGATCATCCTCCGTCAACGCCAGCCAGGCACTGCCACCCCCGAAGACTCGCGGGAACAGCGCCTGAAACCCCTGATTAACCTGTTCAAACGTTTCCTTGAAACGTATTCGGGTTTCCTGGTCAATACGCCGAATAGCGCGTTCCAGCGTCACTAGCGCCTCGGTCAGTTCGCCATGCTGGGCTTCGAGGTAATCTCGCCTTTCCGCCTGTTGGTCATATTCCTCGATAGCTGCCAGATTAATCGCCCCCAGACGGCGGATTTTGTCTGATGTTGATTCCAGAGCCTGCTGCCAGGCAGGCTCTTCCGCATCAGCGGGAAGTTTGGCAGCGAGCGCTTCTACATCATGACCCAGCTCTGCTAGCTGTTCATCCTGACTGGCCGCTTTGAGCTCCAGCGCCTGAACCTCCAGGCGGCGCTGCTGAAGCTGTTCACGACTCTTTTCAAGGTTACGCTCGTGGGCCTGACGGGCAAGCTCATCATTGCGCAGCTGCTCGGCCAGAGTGCTTGCCTGCTCACGAGTCGCATTGAGACGTTCTTCCTGCTCTTCCCGCTCCCCCAACAGGACTTCTAGCGCTTCGCCAGCCAGCTCATCCGGCTCAATCAGGCTTTCGCGGATTTCTTCCAGCTCGCCAATACGTAATAAAAGGCGCTCATCAGTTTCCTGGCTGCGGGATTGCTGGGCAAGCAGGCTGTCACGCTCGGTTTTTAAACGTTCACGCTCAAGTGCTAAAGATTGCTGGCGCGACTTGAGGGGGGCCTGCTGTTGCTCCATACGCTCACGCTTCTCGCGCTGCGCCTGCAGTTCGGTGTTGGCAAGGTCGCGCTGCGTGGCAGCGAGCTCAAGATGTTCCATCGCCTCGTCCCAGCGCGCACGGCTTTCTTCCAGAGAAAGTGCAAGCTCGGCGTCATCTTCCTGAAGACGAGCCAGCTCATCATCCAGCTCGCTTATGCGGCCCTCCAGGTGCTCAACTTGCTGAGCCAGGCTCCTTTCCTTGAGCGCCAGCTGTTGACAATCCTGAGTATGTAAACGCTCACTTTCCGCGTTGGCATCGCGCTGCTGCTCAAGTAACGTAAGCTGTTCGGCGGCCTCGTCCAGACGCTGTTGTGCTTGCTCGAGCGCTTCATTCTGTTCAGCAATTCGCTTTATACACGCTTCCTGGCGCTTGCGAGTAACCAGAAGGGCGTCCACACCCTCTCCGTGTGCCTGTTGACATAGCCACTGCGCCGAACACCAGACGCCGTCGCGGCTCACCAGGCTGTGCCCGGCGGGAAGATCAGACACTGCCCCCGGAATAGCGTCGGCACTCTCAACGCAGTGAATACTGACAAGCCATTCATGCAGGGCTCCAGCGCCTTTTAGCTGAGCCGATAAACGGCCCGGGGGGGATTCGGGGTCTGGCATATCAGCCAACAGGCACCAATCAGCAGGCGGCGCCTGCGGTAGGGCCGCCAGTTTTTCTACTGATACCAGCCGGGCATTCAGCCAGGGCTTGAGCAGCCAGGACGCTACGCCTTCCCAGCCATCAGCGACCTGGATCTGCTCGCCCAGGCGCGGTGCTTCTGCCAGGTCAAGGGCATTGAGCGTAGCATCTATCGCTGGGTCATGGTCCGCCAGCGCCGCATTGATCAAAGCATCCAGAGAAGAACGTTCGCCTTCCAGACGGCTGAGGGCCGCCTGAGCGTTTTCGCGCGCCATGCTGGCATTGCCGAGGGCCTGTTTTGCCTCACTGATACGCTGTTGCCAGTTTTCTCGCTGGTGGGAAAATTGCGCCGTTTTCTGTTCAGCGGCACTCAGTTCCGTCTGAGAGACAACATGAGCCTGGCGAAGCGTCGCAAGATCCTCGATCTCGCCACGCTGCTGGAGACGACGCTGCTGTTCGTCGTGCAGTCGCTGAATGCGTTGTTCAAGGTCTCGCACCTGATCCTGGCCACGCTCGGCCTGACGCGAGGCTATACGCCAATTTTCATCGGCGTCTGCACAAGTATTTGTTGCCTGCTCAAGCGCCGGTGATAAATCATTTAACGTCTCTTCAAGCTCGGCCAGTTGCTCTTCCAGCGCATCACACTCCGGCGCCAATACCGCTAAACGCTCTTCAATAGCGGCTAACCGTTCATCATCCGTTCGGCTGACCAGACGTTGCTGCTCCAGATCCCGTCGCGAACTGTCAATATCATTGGCAAGCTGAGCGAGCCGACTACGGCGGTGAGACTGATCCTGCTCCAGACGGGCGATACGAGTGGTGGTGTCATAGAACTGCTGTTGATGACGCTCCAGCACTTCTGCGAGTTGATCATGCTTTTCACGTGCCTGCTCAAGACGATTTTCACATTCACGAACACCAAAGACATCTTTCTCGACGGCAACTTCCAGCTCGCGAACCCGGTGTTCCTGCTGACGCTGCTCAGCACGCAGGGCTCGACCACGCAGTAGGGCAAGTTCGCCTTTCAGGCGGTATTCCTGCTGTTTAAGATCCTGATAGCGGCGTGCCGCTTCTGCTTGACGCTTGAGGCGTTCAAGCTGTTTATCCAACTCTTCACGGATATCATCGAGACGATCCAGGTTTTCCTGGGTGCGGCGCATGCGGTTTTCCGTCTCACGACGCCGCTCCTTGTATTTGGAAATGCCGGCGGCTTCTTCAAGAGTAGCGCGTAATTCTTCCGGGCGGGCTTCAATCAACCGGGAAATCATTCCCTGACCAATAATTGCGTAGGAACGCGGCCCCAGGCCAGTGCCCATGAAGAGGTCGGCAATATCGCGGCGACGACACTTCTGGCCGTTGAAGTAATAGCTGGACTGGCCATCCCGGGATACCAGGCGCTTGACGGCAATTTCTGCATATTGGGCATAGACACCGCCAAGGCTACCGTCACGGTTATCGAATTTGAGTTCAATGGCAGCCTGGCCGACCGGCTTACGGGCACTGGAGCCATTGAAAATCACATCTGCCATGGACTCACCCCGCAAGGTCTTGGCAGAAGACTCCCCCATGACCCAGCGCACAGCGTCAATAATATTCGATTTCCCACAGCCGTTAGGCCCGACGATGGCCGTCATATTGCCATCGAAAGGAACATTGACGGGGTCAACAAAAGATTTGAACCCTGTCAGGCGAATAGACGTCAGGCGCATGAGGCTATAAACAGCAGGTTGTTATTCAAAGACACTATCAATCAGAACATTGACAGCTTCAGTGTCGTTCACAGGACCCACAGACACGTTATCAAGGGCACCAAAAAGATCTCCCGGCTGAGGCGTTGCTTGCCCTGAGGGGGAAACTCTCACCATCAGGCGTGCTTCGTTGACCTCATCAAGGCTTGCCTCCGGCGACATGGCGTTGCTGGCGTCCAGCACAAAGGTGGCTGGCAGATCAGATACCTGAGCCTGAGCAATGGCTAATGGAGGCATTTCACCGGCCAGGTCCCTTGCAGTAACAAATACCGTTGCCTGGGGCGATACCCGATTCGTCAGCGCCTCATCCAGTGAGACGTCAACACGTATCCCGGGGCCCTGGGCTTCATCCATCGGCTGGCCGATGGGGGCTTCATCAGGATCAACGCCCAGACGTTGCTGAGCCACCCGAATGCCTTCACGTAATGAGTCGGCGGTATCGGGATCTTCAATATTGGCCATAGCGCGCCGCCAGCGGTCGATAGCGGTTTCATACTCCCCGGCATCAAAGGCGTGAATCCCCAACAGCCCCAATACGGTAGGTTGTCTCGGGTCCTGTTCGAGGGTTTCATCCACCAGCCCCTGTACTTCCGGTGTCAGCTCTCGCCCTTCCATAAAGAAACGTAGTTGCGCCAACTGGGCAAGCAGGGGAGCGTCGCGCCCTTCAATGGCGATCAGGCGTTCAAGGGCATCAACCGCTTTCTCCGCCTGACCTGTCTGGCGATAAAGCGGAAAAAGCTCTGACCAGACATTGGGATTGTCTGGCTGCAACACAGCCTGCTCTTCCAGGCGATCCAGGTACATGGAAAGAGAGCCTTCCGGATCATTCTGCACTTCACGTTGTGTCTGCAGTAACACCAGATCCCCTTCTGCCCCATTAAACTGATACCAGACAACACTGGTACCTACGACGGCCAGCAGCACCAGAGGAACAACAAAACGACCCGACGTATAGGTCTTAAGGGGGCGACGCTTTACTGTGGTGGTGTCTTCGAGCAGGCTACGCTCCAGCTCCAGACGGTCCTCCGCAAAGCGTTCCTCGTCGATATCTCCACGCTCTTTTGCTGCTTCCAATGACGCCAGGCGCCGCTTGTAGATCGCAACATTCTGCTCTGCTGTGGTGTCGTTGGCTTCATAATCACGCTGGGCATCGTGCAGGGCGCGTGCCTGACGCAACGGAAGTATCAACAACCAGATAGCCGGTAATAACAAGACAGCAAAGGCAATCCACAGCGATGTCATGAAGATTTCTCACGGTTGATAAGTTCATTCAGGCGGGCCTGTTCTTCAGCGCTCAATGAGGTCGCTGATGCATTGCGTCGTGCACGTACAATGAGGATGACAAGCAAGCCTCCGCCGACGACCAGGGCAACCGGTATTCCCCAGAGCAGATAGGTACGGTTTTCCAGGCGCGGATTGTAGAGAATATAGTCACCAAAGCGGGCGACCATGTGGTTGGTAATCTCGATATCCGACTGGCCATCCTGCAGCAGGCGGTAGACGCGCTCACGCATGTCAGCCGAGATAGGCGCATCCGAGTCATCAATCGCCTGGTTTTCACATAGCGGACAACGCATTGATGCGGTCAGATCTTTGTAGCGTTCCTCCATCACCGGGTCATCGAACTCCCGCAGCTCTATGCCCGCGGCCAGGACGCTGACGCTCAGCATCAACCCCACCAGGGCGGTTATCCATTTCGTTATCGCCATTTTTCCACCTCCGGAAGCAGGGTATTGCGTACATCCTCCGGCGAAATATAGCCGGTATGGTGATAGCGAATAACGCCCTGCGCATCGACCAGAAACGTCTCTGGCGCGCCGTACACGCCCAGATCAAACCCCAGATCGCCCTCAGGATCAAAGATATTGACCTCAAAGGGATCACCAAACTCATCGAGAAATTCACGCCCTTTTTCACGGGTATCGCGATAGTTGATACCCACCATACGGATACCGCGGTCGGCCAGATCAAGCAGTTGGGGCATTTCCTGTTTGCAGGCTGGACACCATTCCCCCCAAACGTTGACCAGCGTGATATCACCGGTCAGCAGGGACTGATCCACCTGGCGCTCAGGGTCTTCCAGCGTCGAGGCTTCGAATGCCGGAAAGTCCCGGGTCATCAAGGCAGAGTCCCGGTAGGAAGGATCCTGGCCCAGCCCGTAATAAAAAAACATTGCCAGGCCGATAAACCCTAACAGTGGCAAAAATAATAGGACACGACGGTTCATGCGCCCGACTCCCCGAGGGCTTGCGGTTGAGCCGGCGCGGAGGACGGTGGCTGCGGCTTATCCTGGCGCACCTTGACCCGACGGTAACGCTTGTCCGCTACGGCTACCAGACCACCTGCAGCCATCAACAGGCCACCCAGCCACAGCCAGCGCACCATGGGTTTGAACTGAATGCGCATGGCCCAGCTGCCGTCCCCCAGGTCTTCCCCCATGGCCACATAGAGGTCTCGGAAAAAGCCTGCGCGCAGCGCTACCTGGGTCATCGGCATCCCCGTTGCCAGGTAGAGGCGTTTTTCAGGCCGCATGATAAAATTACTCCCATCATCACGTTGAACATTGATAATCGAGGTATCGGCCAGGAAGTTGGCCCCCCGGCGCTCGGTCAGCTCTGTCATGGTGAAGGTGTAGCCACCCAGTTCTACACTGGTGCCCGGCGACATGCGTACATTGCGCTCAAGGTTATAGTTGGAAACAACCGCCACACCGACGATGGTCACCGCGACACCCAGGTGCCCGAGCACCATCCCCCAGTAGGGGTAAGAAAGCTTCTTCAAGCCCGCCATAAAGGAACTGGCATGGCGTACCTTGTCGACAATATCACGCAGGATGGGAATCACGATCCAGAGCGCCACTATCATGCCCAGCGCCACCCAGACGTTCCATTCGGGACCGTAAAATACCGGAATCAGGGCGCCGATCACCACGGCTGCCAGCGCCGATAACCACAAGCGTTTATAGATCTCTTTACCTGGCATACGCTTCCAGCGCGACACTGGCCCCATGCCCATGAAGATACTCATGATGACCGTCAAGGGTACAAACAACGCATTGAAATAAGGAGGCCCCACACTGATCTTGCCCAGGTTCAGGGAATCAAGAATCAAGGGGTAGAGAGTACCCAACAAGACGGTGACCGTCATGATCACCAGCAAAAGGTTGTTGATCAGCAGCAGCGAATCTCTGGATAACCAGCTGAACCCCACCTGATGACTGACGCGCGGCGCGCGCAGAGCAAAGATGAACAGGGAGATAGCCACCGTAATAGCCAGCAGCATTAGAATGAAAAAGCCACGCGAAGGGTCATTGGCAAAGGCATGCACCGAGGTCAACACCCCGGAACGCACCAGAAAGGTTCCCATCAATGACAGCGAGAAGGTGGCAATGGCAAGCAATACCGTCCAGCTTTTGAAAGACCCGCGCTTTTCGGTGACGGCCAGGGAGTGAATCAGCGCCGTGCCCGTCAACCAGGGTAGCAGAGAGGCGTTTTCGACCGGGTCCCAGAACCACCAGCCGCCCCAGCCAAGCTCGTAGTAGGCCCACCAACTCCCCAGCGCAATGCCAACCGTCAGAAATGCCCAGGCCACGTTACACCATGGGCGTGCCCAACGCGTCCAGGCAGAATCCAGGCGCCCACCCAGCAGGGCGGCAATGGCAAACGCAAATACCACTGAAAATCCGACATAGCCCATGTACAGCATCGGTGGGTGTACTACCAGGCCGAAATCCTGAAGCAGCGGATTAAGGTCAGCGCCATCCTGAGGAATTCCGGGCAGCAGGCGCTCGAAAGGATTTGAGGTCATCAGGATGAACAGCAGGAAGCCAACACACACTGCCCCCATGATGCCGATAACACGGGCGACCATGTCACGCGGCAGGTTGCGTGAAAACAGCGCCGCAACAAAACTCCAGCCTGCCAGCATCAAACTCCACAGCAATACAGAGCCTTCATGGTTACCCCAGACAGCGCTGAACTTGTAGTACCAGGGAAGCAGGGAGTTGGAGTTATTGGCCACATTGGCCACGCTGAAATCATCCAGCATATAGCTTGCTGTCAGGCACGCATACGCAATGCCAATGAACAGGAACTGGCCACCGGCCATTGGCAGGCCATAGGCCATCCATAAAGGCCGGCGCATCGTTGCCCCTGCCAGCGGGGCAAGGGTCTGGACAGCGGCCATCAACAAGCCAATCACCAGGGCATAATGGCCAATTTCAGGGATCATTTCAGTGAACATGTTCGCTCCGGTTCAGCACGTTAACGTCTTGATAACTTAACGTCTTGAAAGCAAGGCAAGGCGTCATGACTGGCAAGGCTGACAAAGGCCGCATCAGTAATCGCTCGCTTCGGGGACACCCTGGGCGTCAAGACGCTTGCCAATTTCTGCTGCTTTTGCCTGATAGTCTGCAGGCTCGTACCCTGCTTCTTTCAGAGCTTCAGCCACTTCAGGCGGCATATAGTTTTCATCGTGCCGGGCGAGTACTTCATCAGCACGGAAGCGTCCATCCGCCTGCAATTGCCCGACCACCACTACCCCCTGACCTTCACGGAACAGGTCCGGCAGGATACCGCTGAAATAGACATCCAGGTCATCCACGTAATCGGTCACCACAAATTCGACGTTCAGGGTCTCGGAATCACGCGCCACCGTGTCTTCCTTGACCATGCCACCGGCACGAATAGTACGCTCAATGGGGGCATTACCCTGAGCTATCTGCACAGGACTGAAAAAAAGGTTGATATTGGCTCTAAGGGCATACAGCGTCAGCCCCACCGCAATGGCGGTTAAGGACACCAGTCCAAGAATCACGAAAAGTTTCTGCTTGCGTTTAGGTGTCATGACGACCCCCCTTGATCGACTGGATAAAGCGTTGCCTGGCTATCGCCTTGCTGTTGTCGTGCCTGTTCTCTTCGCGCACGGCGTTTAAGACCTTCGACCAGCTGACGACGCTCGACGCGTGCATGCCATACCAGCACCAGGATCAACAACAGCGTGATGGCCCAGGAAGACCAGACGTAAGGTCCATGGCCTCCCATGGCAATAAATTCAGCAAAAGAGTCAAATGCCATTTATTTTGCCCCCTCAACCAGTTCACGCACCCAGCGTTTGTTCGACTCACGGCGCAGGATTTCGTTGCGTGTCCGCATCAGGGTCAGAGCAATAAAAAAGCTGTAAAAACCCAGCACCATGATCAGCAGCGGTAACCACATATCCATAGGCATGGCCGGGCGTGACGTAATTGTGAAGGTGGCGGGCTGGTGAAGGGTATACCACCAATCCACCGAGTATTTGATAATTGGGATGTTGATCACACCGACCATGGCAAGTACCGATGCCGCACGGGAGGCGCTGTCACGACTGGTGAAAGCGCCCCTGAGCGCAATCACACCCAGGTAAAGAAACAGCAGGATCAACATGGATGTCAGCCGCGCATCCCACATCCACCAGGTACCCCAGGTAGGAACGCCCCATACGGCGCCGGAAAACAGCGAAACAAACGTCATCGCGGCGCCAAGAGGCGCCATAACGGCCGCCGCCATATCAGCGACTTTTATTTTCCAGACCATGAAGACCAGCCCGGCCACGGCCATGGAAACAAATATCGACTGGGCCAGGAAAGCCGCGGGCACATGCACATAGATAATCCGGAAACTGTTGCCCTGCTGATAATCTGCAGGCGCGAACAGCAGACCCCAGACCGTTCCGACCACAATCAGACCCGCAGCGGCCACCCAGAACCAGGGTTGCAGTTTTGCACTAATCCGATAAAACCACTTAGGTGACCCAAGCTTATGTATAAAAGACCACATGTTCGCGTGCCCTCAACCGTTAATACTGATTCGCAATGATGCTGCAATTGCCCAGGGTGCCAGCATCAGCGCCACCGCCAGCAGTGCCCCCAGAATGGCCAGATGGGCCGTGACTGGATCACCGGCAATCGCCGCCTGAACGGCACCCGCCCCAAAAATGAGCACCGGTATATAAAGCGGCAGCACCAAAAGGGATAACAGCACACCACCGCGTGCCAGGCCAACCGTCAAGGCCGCGCCTATGGCACCAATCAGGCTGAGTATCGCGCTGCCCAGCGCCAGTGAAACAGCCAGAACCACATAACTCCCCCCGGGAAGCGCTAACATTATACCCAATATCGGCGCCATTAGCGCCAGTGGAAGCCCTGTTAGCAGCCAATGAACCGCGACTTTAGCCAAGGCTAATGCAGATAATGGCTGAGGGGCCAACAAAAGCTGCTCCAGGCTACCGTCGTCGTAATCACTGCGAAACAGGCTATCCAGTGACAGAAGTGCCGCCAATAAAGCCGCCACCCACAGGAGCCCCGGCGCTATGATCGCCAACAACTCAGGGTCTGGTGAGATACCAATCGGAAACAGCGTAATGACCAGGGCAAAAAACACCAGCGGATTCAGCACTTCTCCACGGCGACGTAGCATTAACACCAGATCGCGCTTGAGTGTTGCCTTGAGGGCCAATAAAAGATTTTCTGACGGTTCTTTCAGATGCGGCTTCAGACCTGGGGCAAGTTTCGCGGTTTCAGGCTGCAACACCACTTTTCTCCTTCATGATTACCCAAGCTGAATACGACGCAAGGCGGGTGAGGATGATAACTCATGGTGTGTCGTAACGATAACGCAGCCGCCCTTATTGGCGTGTGCGACCAATTGCGCTTCAAGTGCTGCTACGCCGTGGCGATCTATGGCAGTGAATGGCTCATCCAGCACCCAGAGAATACGAGGCGTCAGGGTTAATCTGGCTAATGCAATACGGCGTTGCTGACCAGCAGAAAGCTGACCGGCAGGTACATCTTCAAAACCGGCTAACCCGACACTTTCCAGCGCTTCCCAGGCGGCAGCTTCATTATCCCGCTGGCCGTCCAGCGCCTGGTACCAGGCCAGATTTTCGAGTGCACTTAATCCGGTCTTAACGCCTGGTGAGTGACCCAGATACAAAAGATTGGCCAGGAAATGTTCACGCACATGGCGCATGACCTCACCATTCCAGATCAGCTCACCATGGTAGTCAGTCAACTGCCCGGAAAGAATTTTTAATAAAGTGGTTTTGCCGCTGCCGTTTGGCCCTTCGATCCGGACAACTTCACCGCTGCAAATATCCACATCAAGGCCCTTGAAGAGCCAGCGTTCATCTCTCTCGCAGGCAAGGTGGCGGGCTTGCAGGGACAGACTCAAGGCGCGCTCCAGACACAATTAATTATGTAACAAACTTTACACGGAAAGCGTCTATCCCGCCAGTCACCCACTGCGGCGCCGGGTCGCAGTAACACGGGCAACTGCACCCTGACAGCCAGATATAACGGCTGCTGGAACTGTATAGAAAACCATGTATACTGAAAGTACTGTATAGAAAGACATGTCAGTTAAGCATGACCGTAGACTGATCGCCTGCTTATGTCCATCGCCCTGATGCTGGAGACTATCAATGAGCGCCACGACTGCCATTTCCGTTGACCATGCCCCCTCTTCTTCTCATCATGTGAACCGAGGATGGAACAGAGGCAGGGAATCAGCACCTTCCTGCACTGCAAATACCACACGACGACACACCACTTATGCTGTCAGAGTGCGCGGTGATCGCATGCAGGATTGCGACCTGTATGATGGAGATGTCATCATCATCCGTCGCTGCCAGACGGGCGCCGCCGAGGAAACTGTCAGCGCAGAAATCAATCATCAGCCGATCAAGCTACAACACCTGAGCATTGACCGCCATGGCCTCTACCTGCTCGCGCAGGATGACAGCATGCCTGCTATCCACCTGCGCAATCAGGACATTCAGGTACTTAACCTTGTCATGGGAGTTGGACACTATCTAACGGAGCATTAATGCGTTATCCCGTTCCCGCGCTGGAAGCGAATAGTTGGCATAGCCATCAAATCGACATTGAAAAAAGTCAGTTCATTGCCTGGCTGGCACATACACCTTCTCCGGATGCTCTACACTCCCTGGTAGCGGCCGCAAAAGCCGCTCACCCCAACGCCAGCCATCACTGCAGCGCCTTTGTTGCCGGCCCTCCAGGCGAGCAGACGGCCATCGGCTTTTCTGATGATGGTGAACCGGGTGGCACGGCGGGTCGCCCCATGTTCCAGGTATTGAACGGCAGTGGTATCGGTGAGATAGGCTGCGTGGTGATCCGTTATTTTGGTGGCATCAAGCTGGGAACGGGCGGACTGGCCCGAGCCTACGCCCAGGCGGTCAGCCAGGCGCTTGACGGCATTCACACCCGTGAAATCATTGAGTGCGACACGCTAACCTTACGGTTAAGCTTTGCCCAAGAGGCTGATGTCCGCGCCTGGTGCACTGAAAATGCCCTGCCCGTTCTCAGCGCTGACTATGATGGCGACGGCGTCAGACTGGCCCTCGGTTGGCCACGCGACAGATCCCTTGACCTCAGCCCCCTGGAAAACCGTCTCAAAAGCACAGTCGTCATCGACACTTCCCAAACTGCCTCACCATAGCGGGCAAAAAAATACGGCATATGCAATCTCTGCACATACCGTCTTTCAATTGTCCTGAAGCAAAACGTTCACGCTACCAGGGTGTAAGACCTTCTACTCCAATGACTTTACCCCAGGTACTTGATCATCACGCCAGCGGCAACCGCAGAACCAATCACGCCGGCCACGTTGGGCCCCATGGCGTGCATCAGCAGGAAGTTATGAGGGTTGGACTCAAGCCCAACCTTGTTAGCGACTCGGGCTGCCATCGGAACAGCCGACACACCTGCCGCCCCGATCAAGGGGTTGATCGGCATCCGGCTCACCAGATTCATCAGCTTGGCCATCAGGACCCCCGCTGATGTCCCGATGGCAAATGCCACCATTCCCAGACCCAGAATACCCAGGGTTTCTACCGACAGGAAACTTTCTGCCATTAACTTGGAACCAACTGAAAGTCCCAATACGATCGTCACTATGTTGATCAATGCGTTCTGGGCCGTATCGGCAAGGCGCTCTACTACGCCGCACTCGCGCATCAGATTGCCAAAACAGAACATTCCCAGCAACGGTGCCGCATCTGGCAGAAAGAGTGCCACCAGCACCAATAGCATCAGCGGGAAGACAATTTTTTCCAGTTTTGACACAGGACGCAGCTGCGTCATGGTGATCTCACGTTCTTTTTGCGAGGTTAAAAGGCGCATGATCGGCGGCTGAATCAAGGGCACCAGAGCCATGTAGGCATAGGCAGCAACCGCAATGGCCCCCAACAATTCAGGCGCCAGTACGCTGGCCACATAAATGGAGGTTGGCCCATCAGCCCCGCCAATAATACCGATAGCTGCCGCCTGATTGAGCGAAAAGTCCATGATGCCCATTGAGCTAAGCGCTACGGCACCAAACAGAGTAGCGAAAATACCAAATTGGGCAGCAGCCCCCAGAAATAGGGTACGCGGATTGGCGAGCAGCGGCCCGAAATCGGTCATCGCCCCTACGCCCATGAAAATCAGCAAAGGTGCAATACCGGAGGCAATGGCCACGCTATAAAAGCTGTAAAGCATGCCATCGCTGTACCCAACGTTGGTGGCAATATCTCTGGCAGCACGCAGTGCCTCTGCTGATGTATCGCCATAAGCGACACTTTTCAGCACTTCACGCCAACTTTCAACATCATCCAGTGGGTTGAGAACCACCCCCAGGGCCTGTGCGAGCTGCTGCAAGACCGCTGGCTTGGCAACGTCAATAGCCTGGTCAAGCGCTGAAATGGCCAGGCCCGCTTCAGGAATATTGGCCAATATGCCGCCGAAACCAATGGGTACCAATAGCAGAGGCTCAAACTTCTTATGGATTGCCAGATAAAGCAACAGGAGCCCAACCACAATCATCGCCGCCTGACCCAGCTCAAGGTTATAAAGCCCTGAGCCTTCCCATAACGTGATTAACTTATCCATAGTACGAAAACCTCTTAGAGTTCGATCAGTGCATCGCCAACGGAGACACTATCGCCCTCACTGACTTTCACGGCGGATACCGTACCGCCACTCGAGGCACGCACTTCGGTTTCCATTTTCATGGCTTCAAGAATGATGACCACATCACCCGCTGCCACGACATCACCCGGCCTGACATTGACTTTGAAGATATTACCGGCCAGCGGTGCGTTAATAGCCTCGCCACTGGGGGCAGGCGATGCCGCTGATGAAGGCGCTTCACTCTGCTGCTGAACGTCAGCGATCTCGCCACCCTCAGCCACCTCTACCACATAGGCTTTACCATTCAGCTTGACAGTATAGGTTTCAGGTTCATGCGAAACTGCCGGTGTTTCAGCCACCTGGGTTTTAGCAGGCACACCTGGACCCTTGCTATCCTGTGCCTGCGGCACAGGCTCAAAGGCATCCGGATTATCTCGATTTTTCAGAAACTTGAGGCCAATCTGCGGGAAAAGCGCATAGGTCAGCACGTCGTCTACCTGACGCTCACCCTCTGCCAGACGAATGTCTTCTGCCTTGGCTTTTTCCTCAAGCTCCGCTTTCAGCTTGTCCATTTCTGGCTGGAGATTATCGGCCGGACGACAGGTAATCGGCTCGCCGCCCTCAAGAACACGTTTTTGCAGTTCGTCGTTAAAAGGCGCCGGGGCAGCCCCATACTCACCTTTTAAAAGTGCCTGAACTTCCTTGGAAATGGATTTGTAGCGTTCGCCCATCATCACGTTCATCACCGCCTGGGTCCCCACAATCTGAGAGGTTGGCGTCACCAGAGGAATGAAGCCCAGATCTTCACGCACGCGGGGAATTTCATTCAGCACATCATCAAGCCTGTCACCCGCGCCCTGTTCCTTCAACTGACCTTCCATATTGGTCAACATGCCACCCGGCACCTGAGCCACCAGTATCCGCGAATCAATACCTTTCAGAGAGCCTTCAAACGCCGCGTACTTCTTGCGCACTTCACGGAAGTAACCCGCAATGTCTTCAAGCAGCTCAAGGTCAAGGCCGGTATCTCGGTCAGTCTCCTTAAGCATGGCCACTACAGATTCGGTTGGGCTATGGCCATAGGTCATTGACATCGACGAAATGGCGGTATCGACGTTATCGATACCGGCTTCCATTGCCTTGAGAATCGTCGATGTTGAAAGCCCTGTCGTGGCGTGACACTGCATATGCACCGGTATCGACAGTTCCTGCTTCAGGCGGGTGACCAGATCAAACGCTGTGTAAGGCGTCAACAGCCCGGCCATATCCTTGATAGCAAGGGAATCTGCCCCCATATCGGCGATGGTCTTGGCCAGATCCACCCAGCTATCCAGAGTATGTACCGGGCTTACCGTGTATGAAATGGTACCCTGAGCATGTCCCTCGACGTTACGTACTGCCTTGATGGCACGTTCAAGATTGCGTGGATCATTCATCGCGTCAAATACGCGAAAGACATCGACACCATTCGTCTTGGCGCGCTCGACAAAGCGGTCCACGACGTCATCTGCATAATGGCGATACCCCAGAATATTCTGCCCCCGCAACAGCATCTGCTGTGGCGTGTTGGGCATCGCTTCTTTCAGGGCGCGAATCCGCTCCCACGGGTCTTCGCCAAGATAGCGTATACAGGCATCAAAGGTGGCGCCGCCCCAGGACTCCAGCGACCAGAAACCTACCCGGTCAAGCTTTTCTGCAATCGGCAGCATGTCATCCAGGCGCATCCGGGTGGCAAAAAGCGACTGGTGGGCGTCGCGCAGCACGACATCAGTAATACCCAAAGGGCGCTTCGTCTCTTTCATGACGTTTTCTCGCATTGGCAAGTGAATCAGTAGAAATGGATCGTAAGAGGGGGGTATTGGACAACCCGTTGCCGTATCCGCCCGAGCTTAGCCGGAGGCGCTTGTCTGGCGCCCATCATGTAATTAATTTACGTAGCTTAGCAAGCAAACAATACCCGCCTTTCTCTAGCGCCCCTTATGGCGACGATAACGATGCACAGCAGCGCTGATAACCGCCATGGCTTCATCGTTTTGCCCGACAGCAGCAGGCTTGGCCTTTGGCGTGTTCTGTAAGGGCGAATTGACAGTGGCAGGCTGAAAGCGCCTGATCACAATCGACATCAGCGTTACAGTGATTACCAGAATTGTAAGGAAAACAAATACAAACCCCATGCCTAGCGCCATCAGGGCGAGGCCTTCCGTCAGTAAGTCATTATCTTGCATCAGAGTCACTCCTCGTCTCAAGCCTTGTTGACCAGCAAAAAGAGGTGAAGCCATGAATGGCGCAATAAAAATGGTACACTAAACTGCCATACTCAGATTCGAATGCAATGGCGCCATAGTGGAAGTCAACGTTGTTAATTTACTACATAAAGGCAGAATAGGCCTAGCCCCAATGGAAGGTGTCATTGATGCTCTGACACGTGATCTCCTGACCCGCGAAGCCGGATTTGACTGGACGGTTACCGAATTTGTACGTGTCATTGATGCTCGCCTGCCTCCCCGTGTGTTCTACAAGCACTGCCCGGAGCTCCTGCAATCATTAAAACAGTCACCCGTGGCAACACCTAGCGGCGTCCCTGTACATTTGCAGCTGCTTGGCTCAGACCCGCTGACACTTGCTGCTAACGCGCGTCAAGCACGTGAACTGGGAGCGCTGAGCATTGACATGAATTTTGGCTGCCCTGCCAAACTTGTCAACCGCCACGATGGTGGCGCGGCCCTGTTACGTGATCCTGAAAGGGTTTTCGATGCTGTCCGCGCGGTGGCTGATGCACTGGATGGCGACATCCCAGTGACAGCCAAGATACGACTGGGCTTTTCCAACCGCCTTCAAGCCGTTGCGTGCGCCCAGGCCGCACAGGCGGGAGGTGCTTCCCAGCTGGTAGTTCATGGCCGCACACGGGATGAAGGCTACCGCCCTCCCGCCCACTGGGAGTGGATTGGTCGAATACGCCAGCACATCAAGATCCCCGTCGTGGCGAACGGCGATATATGGACACTGGAAGATTACTGGAAGGCACGCACTCTTTCAGGCTGCGATGATGTCATGCTTGGCCGTGCCGCTCTTGCCGACCCCTGGCTGGCTCCACGCATTCGTCATTGGCAAGCTACCGGTCAGCGCCTGCCGGAAACCACATGGCGGATGCGCGCCGAGACTCTCTGCACCTACGCAGACTTACAATGCCAGAAACTGCCTGAAAAAGTAGTTACCTCTTTGGTCAAACAATGGCTGGCACAGATGCGCAAGGGCAACGCTGAGGCAAATGCGCACTTCCAACATCTCAAACGCATCACTCGACTTGACGATCTGCTGCAGGCTCTTGCAAGCAGTGGAGTCTCTGAAAGAAAACCGCATAAAGCTCTGGTACAAACACCGGATATAACGACCCATGTATAAAAAAAAGCGCCCTGACGCCGATAGGCGAGAGGGCGCTACACGATCGCAGGATCAGCCGCGAGCGACAGCTGATCCAGCTACAGGAAAACGTTAACCGGGCGATTCGATATCCAGACAGGATCGCAAAAGGGCAAGAAGTACTTCTATGAACAATACAATCAGAAAACCCGCTTTCAACAGAAAGCGGGTTATGAATCTGGCGCGCCCGGGAGGATTCGAACCTCCGACCCTCTGATTCGTAGTCAGATACTCTATCCAGCTGAGCTACGGGCGCTTAACAAAACGTTCAGGTGTATAAACTCGATAAGTTCAGGATCTAAAGCTGGAATGGCGCGCCCGGGAGGATTCGAACCTCCGACCCTCTGATTCGTAGTCAGATACTCTATCCAGCTGAGCTACGGGCGCATATTGATCCAGACCGAACTGTGCCATATGGCGGAGAGAGAGGGATTCGAACCCTCGATAGGGCTACAAACCCTATACTCCCTTAGCAGGGGAGCGCCTTCAGCCACTCGGCCACCTCTCCTTAACGGCACGGCGCGAATATTACCGATTTTGCTGTGTCTTGTCCAGGCTTATGACACTTTTTTTCAGTTATCATGCGAGAGTGGACGTAAACTTCGCCGCCGACAAGACCACTACCGCCTTACCCAATGAAGACACGTTGCGTGTTTTCATACGACCCCGCCCACTCAGCTTTACAACGCCGTTCCATACCAGTGCTGCACAGTAGCATGTCACAACTACTTCCAATCCTGCGAATAAGTCAGAATCAACCTATTCATCGTTCGCATCAACGGAACGTTCACGCTGGATGCGCTGGTATATTTCTTCACGATGGACAGAAACATCCTTCGGCGCATTCACACCGATTCTTACCTGATTACCTTTAACACCCAGCACGGTTACTGTGATGTCATCACCAATCATAAGGGTTTCGCCGACTCGGCGGGTCAAGATGAGCATGGCTGATCTCCTTCTCAGACGTTCTTGTATGCAACGGGGTATCCACCAGCGAAATACGAAACCCTATACGGGCATGACACGATATTTCACTTTTGGTACAACAAATATAACACATCAAGCCCGCAATGAAAGAAAGCTCAATACCTTACAGTAATGAGCTTTCTGTCAACTGATCATTCAGCCGTGCCCGTTCACTCGGATTCAATATCAGACTTGCTCAAGCCAAAAGCCTCGTGAAGTGCCTGCACTGCCAGTTCCATATGTTTTTCGTCAATGACAACAGAAATCTTGATTTCCGACGTTGAGACCATGCGAATGTTGACGTTTTCATCAGCCAACACGCGGAACATCTTGGAAGCGACACCGGCGTGAGAACGCATACCGACTCCCACCAGCGAAACCTTGGCAATATTGTCATCACCACGCAGTTCACCGCCGCCCAGATCAGGCATCACAGTGTCTTCCAGAATACGCTTGGTCGTTTTGTAGTCACCCTTGGCAACGGTAAAGGTAAAGTCAGTATAATCACCCGCAGGCGCCACGTTCTGGACGATCATATCGACTTCAATATTGGCATCCGCAATCGGCCCCAGGATGCGTGATGCAACGCCTGGCACATCGGGCGTATTCAGAAGGGTCAATTTGGCTTCGTTCTTGGTAAACGCGATACCGGAGATCAGCGGTTCTTCCATGGAGTCCTCGTCTTGGTCAGAGTCTGCAACAATAAGCGTACCAGGGCCGTCTTCAAAGCTCGACAGCACCCGCAGGGGAACGTTGTATTTACCAGCGAATTCTACCGCACGGATCTGCAACACCTTTGAGCCCAGGCTTGCCAGTTCCAGCATTTCTTCAACCGTAATTCTTTCCAGGCGCTGAGCCTTGGAACATACACGCGGATCGGTGGTATAAACACCATCAACATCCGTATAGATCTGGCACTCATCTGCGCCCAGTGCGGCGGCCAGCGCTACCCCAGTAGTGTCTGAACCACCACGGCCAAGCGTGGTAATATTGCCTTCCTCGTCAACGCCCTGAAAGCCGGCCACGACAACCACTTTGCCATCATCCAGATCTTCGCGCAGGTCATCTGTCTCAATGCGCTGGATTCGCGCCTTGGTATAGGCTTGGTCGGTATGGATACCCACCTGCGCGCCAGTATGCGAAGTAGCTGGCACTTCAAGGCTTTGCAATGCCATGGCGAGCAGGGAAATGGTCACCTGCTCGCCGGTCGAGAGCAGCATATCCATTTCGCGCGGCGAGGGATCACTGTTAAGGGCTGTTGCCATGTCAGTCAGGCGATTGGTTTCACCGCTCATTGCCGACACGACCACCACTACCTGATGGCCCTGGTCACGAAAACCTTTTACCTTTTGCGCTACAGCCTTGATGCGCTCGACAGACCCCACCGAGGTACCGCCAAACTTCTGAACGTAAAGTGCCATATAGGTTTTTCCTGTTGCGTTCGGAACTGAAGTATGAAGTATTTAAAAACTTTATAGCCATAACTATAAAGGCCGGTAACATCAATGTCACCGGCCTCTCGGTTAATGGAGCTTGTTGTCCAACCAGCTTGAAACACTCTTCAAGGCCTCGGGCAAGGCATCCGGCTGACTGCCACCTGCCTGTGCCATATCAGCACGACCGCCCCCTTTACCGCCTACCTGGGAAGCGACGTGATTGACCAGCTCACCCGCCTTGATGCTGCCCGTCAGGTCCTGGGTTACACCGACAATCAGGCTGACTTTAGACGCTTGCTTGTCAGCCACACCGAGAACTATAACGCCAGAGCCCAGCTTGTTTTTCAGCTGATCCATAACATTGCGCAGCTCCTTACCCGCTACGTTTTCAAGCTGTGTCGCGATCAGTTTCACACCCTGTATATCCTGCGCCTGAGCCAGCATGTCGCTGCCTGCAGCACTTGCCAGCTTGGCATTGAGCTGCTCGAGCTGTTTTTCCAGCTGACGGTTGCGTTCAAGCAGAGCGTCTACCCGCGCCTCCACCTGCTCCGGTTTGACCTTGAGGCGCTCACCCACAGACTGAACGCGCGCTTCCTGTTGATAGAAATAATTGAGCGCGTTCTCGCCGGTAATCGCTTCAATACGCCGTACCCCTGAGGCAATGCCCGCCTCAGATACCAGGTGACAACAACCGATATCACCGCTTCGTGCCACATGGGTGCCGCCACACAATTCAATCGAGAAATCATCGGCGCCAATGGTAAGCACGCGCACATTATCTGCATACTTGGCTTCAAACAGCGCTGCAGCACCTTTTGCCTTGGCTTCGTCCAGCGTCATCTGTTGGGTTTTGGTGGGTGCATTGGCCAAAATCTGCTCATTCACCAATCGTTCGACTTCCCTGAGCTCTTCCGTCGTCATCGGCTCAAAATGGCTGAAGTCAAAACGCAGCCGCTCAGCGGTTACCAACGAGCCTTTCTGCTGCACGTGGTCACCCAGCACCATACGCAAGGCCTTGTGCAGCAGGTGGGTGGCCGAGTGGTTTCGTACAGTAGCCGCCCGCAACGATGCATCCACCTGGGGATGAACCTGGCTGCCCACATTAAGCGAACCTTCCACCATCACACCATAATGAAGGTGATGGCCGCTCTGTTTCTGGGTATCCGTCACTTGAAAACGCCCGCTGGCAAAGTGCAGATAGCCGGTATCGCCCACCTGACCGCCCGACTCGCCGTAGAAAGGCGTCCGCTCAAGCACGACGATGCCTTTTTGCCCAGCGTCAAGCGATGCCATTTCGTTACCCTGATGATCAACAAGCGCCGTCACCCGGGTGTCGTCTTCCAGCTGATCATAGCCACTAAAAATGGTTTCACCGTCAAGCGCCACTGTGGCGCTGTAGTCAGCTCCAAACTGGCTGGCAGCACGGGCACGCTCACGCTGGGCGTTCAGCTCATGCTGAAAGCCTTCCTCATCCAGGCTAACGCCCCGCTCTCGACACACATCAGCCGTCAGGTCATAGGGGAAACCATAGGTGTCATACAGCTTGAACACGGTCGCACCAGGGAGCACCTTACCGTCCAGCTCATCCAGCGCGGCTTCCAACAACCCCATGCCGTGGTCCAGCGTGCGTGCAAACTGCTCTTCTTCCTTGAGCAGAATACGCGCAATCTGGGCTTTTGCCTCTCGCAGCTCCGGGTAGGCATCGCCCATTTCCACATCCAGTGCTTCCACCAGGGTGTGAAAGAAGGGTTCGTTTGCCCCCAACTTGTGGCCATGACGCACCGCGCGACGGATAATCCGACGCAACACATAGCCGCGCCCTTCGTTTGAAGGCAACACGCCATCGGCAATCAGAAACGCACAGGAGCGGATGTGATCAGCAATTACGCGCAGCGATGGTGTCGAGATGTCGGCGTGACCCGTTGCCTGTGCCGAGGCCTTGAGCAGATTCTGAAAAAGATCAATGTCGTAGTTGGAGTGCACGCCTTGCATGACCGCCGCTACCCGCTCAAGCCCCATGCCGGTATCAATCGAAGGCTTGGGAAGCGGGTTCATATTGCCTGCCGCATCCCGGTCGAACTGCATGAACACCAGATTCCATATTTCGATATAGCGATCACCATCTTCTTCCGGGCTTCCCGGCGGGCCACCCCACACTTCTGGTCCATGGTCATAGAAGATTTCTGAGCTTGGTCCGCAAGGGCCCGTATCACCCATCTGCCAGAAGTTATCTTCATCCAGCTTGGAAAAGCGCTCGGGGTCTATGCCAATCTCGTCCTTCCAGATTTTTTCTGCTTCGTCATCACTGATATGCACCGTCACCCAGAGCTTTTCCTTCGGCAGCCCTAATGTCTGGGTCAGAAAGTTCCAGGCAAAGCTGATGGCATCGCGCTTGAAGTAGTCGCCAAAGCTGAAATTGCCGAGCATCTCGAAAAACGTATGATGGCGCGCAGTATAGCCAACGTTATCCAGGTCGTTATGCTTACCGCCCGCCCGAACACAACGCTGGGCGGAAACGGCGCGGACATAGGGACGCGGATCGCGCCCCAGGAAGACATCCTTGAATGGCACCATGCCGGCGTTGGTAAACAGCAAGGTCGGATCATTGCCCGGCACCAGTGAGCTGGACGCTACCGGCGTATGCCCGTGATGTTCAAAATAATCAAGAAAGGCCTGTCTGATGGCTGCGCTTTTCATAGGGTATCCGTTAACGAGATGGCGTCATGCCCCAGGGCGATCTAACCGCTACCCAAAGGGGTCGCAAAAGAAGCTATTATAGCGTAGTTGTCAAATGACTAAAGCGGCAGGGAAGGAGAAGGCATTGAAAAACCCCTTGCACGGGGTTCTCACAGCATCTTAAAGGAAAGAAGCTACAGGATTTACGCGGGTATCAAAGGCATGATAGGGCGTAACGGATCTGTTCGTAGTCAAAACCGCGCCCCAGCAGGAAACGCTCACGCCTGGCACGCTCTTTGGGAGTCTGCCCGGGCGAATCAAACCGTCTTACCAACACGTCACGGGCCAGCTCAAACCAGTCGATGGCTTCCTGCTCGACCACATCGTTGTGCGCCGCACGGATAATCTCACCATCAACCCCACGCTGGCGAAGGTCGTTTTCTATACGCCGCCAGCCCTGCCCACGCAGCACACGCGTACGTATGAAGCTGGCCGCAAAACGCGCATCAGACTGCCAGCCTCTATCGGCCAGCTCATCCAGGCAGAGGGCAATGTCATCAGCAGGTATCTGCTTGGCCTGCAAACGTGTCGCTAGCTCGGCGCGGGAATACTCGCGCCGGGCCAGCAGAGCAATGGCCATTTCACGAGGTGAAGGTGGCTCTTTACCCCATCCCATAAATTACAGCAGATCCCCACTGTCGGGTTCAAAGGCTGTCTCATCCGAGGCGGCTGCCTTTGAAGCTTTTTTACCACTGGCTTTTTCTTTCACGGGTTTTTCTTCCAGATCCTTGTCATTAGGCTCTGGCGGGGCAAGCAGCTGACCACGGATCTGGCTTTCAATCTCTTCCATGATTTCCGGGTGGTCTTCCAGATACTGGGCGGAGTTCGCCTTACCCTGACCAATTTTTTTGCCTTTATAGCTGTACCATGCACCGGCTTTATCAACCAGGTTGCACTGTACGCCCAGATCAATCACTTCACCGGCGTGATAGATCCCCTTGCCATAGAGAATCTGGAACTCGGCCTGCTTGAACGGTGGCGCCACCTTGTTTTTAACCACTTTGACACGGGTTTCATTACCGGTTACTTCATCACCGGACTTGACCGAACCAGTACGCCGAATATCCAGACGCACGCTGGCATAGAACTTCAGCGCATTACCCCCGGTCGTTGTTTCCGGGCTGCCAAACATGACGCCGATCTTCATGCGAATCTGGTTAATAAACACCACCAGGCAGTTGGCGTTCTTGATGTTACCAGTGATCTTGCGCAGCGCCTGTGACATCAGACGGGCCTGCAGGCCGACGTGGGAATCCCCCATCTCGCCTTCAATTTCCGCCCGTGGCGTCAGGGCCGCTACCGAGTCGATGACAATCACATCAACGCCGCCGGAACGAACCAGCATATCGGTAATTTCCAGCGCCTGTTCACCGGTATCGGGCTGAGATACCAGGAGATCATCGAGATTGACACCCAGCTTTTCGGCATAGCTAGGATCCAGTGCGTGCTCGGCGTCCACAAAGGCGCATACCTTACCCTGCTTTTGCGCCTGGGCGATCACCGACAGGGTCAGCGTGGTTTTACCGGAGGATTCCGGGCCGAAAATTTCGCAGACACGGCCGAACGGCAGACCACCGATGCCCAGGGCGATATCCAGCCCCAAGGAGCCTGTGGACACGGACGGCATCACCACGCGGGGCGTATCACCCAGACGCATAACAGTGCCTTTACCGAATTGACGATCAATCTGGCTGAGCGCTGCGTTGAGCGCCTTGGTGCGGTTTTCGTCCTGAGCCATTTAAAAACTCCTCATAAGATGCTGTATAACTAGCCAGTAGTATGCCAAATTTTCCACCATAAACAAATGCTCTGGCGCGTATTATTCGCAGTTCGCTGCTTACCGCTCACTGATTGACAGGATCAAGGTCGCCAACGCCTGGCGCACCGTCTGTTCACGCACAGCGTGGCGGTCGCCAGGGAAATGCAGACATTCCGCCTGCTGGGCCTGCAGACTCCCCCATGCCAGCCAGACGGTCCCCACGGGTTTTTCCGGGCTACCGCCGTCAGGACCTGCCACGCCGCTCACGGCCACGGCAAGGTCTGCACCGCTTTCCTGGCAGGCACCGGCCACCATGGCCTTGACAACGCCTTCACTGACCGCACCTTCACTGGCCAGTGTCGAAGCTTCCACTCCCAGTAGACGGGTTTTAGCCATATTGGAATAGGTCACATAACCGGTTGCAAAGTAGGCTGAACTTCCTGGCACCGCCGTTATGGCACTGGCAATACCACCTCCAGTACAGGACTCTGCCGTCGCAATCTCAAGCTGGTGCTGCTGGCATAGTTTGCCCAACCGCTGCGCCAACAAGGTCAGATCCAGATTTTTCAGGCTTTCAACGCTTGGCTCCATGCTCACTCCTTCATGTCAGTGATGACTTCAGCGTAGAATAACGGCTTTTGCGTAGCTAAAGAATGGCCGCTTTCCCAAGCGTTTATCCATTCAAGCGTAGAACCTAATTCACGGAACCGCGCGCAAGCCAGTATAAAGCGTGCGCCCAGCTTATTTCAGGACATTCATGGCCAATACCAGCCCGGCAAACACGCCGATGATTGCTCAATACCTGAATATCAAACGCGAACACCCTGATGTTTTGCTGTTTTATCGCATGGGGGATTTCTACGAGCTTTTTTTCGATGACGCCAAGCGCGCTGCCGCCCTTCTCGATATCACTCTTACCCAGCGTGGCCAGTCAGGCGGCCAACCTATCCCTATGGCGGGAGTGCCCTACCACAGTGCGGAAGGTTATCTGGCACGGTTGGTCAACGCGGGAGAATCCGTCGCTATCTGCGAGCAGATTGGCGACCCGGCCACCAGCAAGGGCCCGGTAGAGCGCAAGGTAGTGCGCATCGTCACCCCTGGAACCCTGCACGATGAGGCCCTGCTGGATGCTCACCGCGATAACGTCCTGGCCGCCATTGCCTCTCATCAAACCCAATGGGGAATCGCCTGGTTGGAGCTTTCCAGCGGACAGTTCAGCCTTTTGGAGCTTGAAAGTGACGAAGAGATGCTTGCTGAGTTGACCCGGCTGTCGCCGGCAGAGCTGCTGGTGCCGGAAAATCTCGCGCTACCAGAACCGCTTTCCGTCCAGCCTGGCCTGCGCCGCCAGGGAGAGTGGCTGTATGATCTGGACAGTGCCACCCGGAGCCTGTGTGATCAGTTTGACGTGCAGGATCTGCGCGGCTTCGGCTGTGCACACCTTACCACGGCCCTGATTGCCGCTGGCGTTCTGATCGATTATGCCCGCGATACTCAGCGCTCTCGCCTGCCACATGTCACCTCGATCAGGGTTGAAAACCGAGACGATGCGGTGGTGATTGATGCCGCCAGCCGACGTAACCTGGAGATCGATACCAACCTCGGCGGGGGCAGCGAAAACACCCTGGCCAGCGTACTCGACACCTGTGCCACCGCCATGGGTTCACGCCTGTTGAAACGTTGGCTCAACCGCCCCCTGCGCCAGCGTGACATCATCCATGATCGCCAGGCCGGGGTTGCACTTCTGCAGCTTGATGTTGCCTACCTGGGCCTGCGCGAGACGCTCAACGCTGTCGGCGATGTAGAACGTATTCTCTCCCGTGTGGCACTCTACAGCGCTCGACCAAGGGACCTGGCCAGACTTCGTGACGCGCTGGCCACCCTGCCAGAGTTGCAGACACTGCTAAGCCAAGTGGAAAGTGGCAGTATCATCGACCGTCTGCGCTCCCATATCCAGCCTTATCCGGTGCTTGGCGATACCCTGCAGCGAGCCATCGTTGAGAACCCACCTGTCGTCATCCGTGAAGGGGGTGTGATTGCCAAGGGCTTTGATGACGAGCTAGACGAGCAGCGCGGTCTGGCCGAAAACGCCGGCGACTACCTGATCGCTCTGGAAACACGTGAGCGCGAACGCACCGGGCTTAGCCACCTTAAGGTCGGCTATAATCGGGTACATGGTTATTTTATTGAGCTTCCCCGCGCCCAGGCCCAACAGGCCCCGGCCGAGTATATTCGACGCCAGACCCTCAAGAATGCCGAGCGTTTTATCATTCCTGAACTAAAGGAATTTGAAGACAAGGCGCTGTCCGCTAAATCACGCGCCTTGAGTCGTGAAAAATGGCTGTATGAACGTTTGCTGGATGAACTCAACACGCACCTGCATGCGCTTCAGGCCAGCGCTCGTGCCCTGGCGGAACTGGACGTCCTGTGCGCTTTTGCCGAGCGCGCCGATGCACTGGACTGGGTGCGCCCGGCGCTTGCGGAAGACACCGGCATCAGCATTCGTGCCGGACGCCATCCAGTGGTTGAGCAAGTCAGCGAAACACCTTTTGTACCCAACGATGTCAATCTCCACCCAAAACAGGCCATGTTGATCATTACTGGCCCCAACATGGGCGGCAAATCGACCTACATGCGCCAGGCAGCGCTGATCACCCTACTGGCTCACTGCGGCAGCTTTGTACCTGCCGATGCAGCAGAAATCGGCCCGATTGATCGTATTTTCACCCGTATTGGCTCCTCCGATGACCTCGCGGGTGGGCGCTCAACCTTTATGGTTGAAATGACCGAAACCGCCAACATCCTGCACAACGCGACCTCTCAAAGCCTGGTACTGATGGACGAGATTGGCCGGGGCACCAGCACCTTCGATGGTCTTTCATTGGCCTGGGCCAGCGCGGAACATCTCGCCAAACTGCGTGCCTTGACGCTATTTGCCACACACTACTTTGAAATGACCGCCTTGCCGGAACATGCCGACAGTGTCGCCAATATTCATCTGACAGCTACTGAACACGGCGACCGCATCATATTCATGCACCGTATTGAGCCGGGCCCTGCCAGCCAGAGCTATGGCCTTCAGGTTGCCCAGCTGGCAGGCGTACCTTCCAGCGTCATTCGGCGTGCCAGGGAAACCCTGCACAGCCTTGAAAAACCAGACAACGAAGCCCTGCCCAAGGCCTCAAGCGCGCAGACAGCACCGCTACAGGATGACCTTTTTTCCCAGGTGCCCCACCCCGTAGTGGAAGCCCTGGAAAGTCTCGCGATTGATGAACTCTCACCTCGCCAGGCACTTGAATTGCTATATCAGTGGCGGGAGCGGGTGTAATAGAATAATCACCCATTACGGGTACAGGTACTTGCTGCGAGCAGCTGTCAGCCTCTAAAATACAACTCTTTATTTATATAAAATATAAATTTTATATCCAAAAGTTATCAAACCAGTCTGGGTATGCTACCTGACGACATAACCAGCACTTGAAGAGGAAGTTAACGATGACGTTTGTCGTGACCGAGAATTGCATTCAATGCAAATATACCGACTGCGTGGAAGTCTGCCCGGTCGACTGTTTTTACGAAGGCCCCAACTTTCTCGTCATTCACCCTGATGAGTGTATAGACTGCGCCCTCTGCGAGCCGGAGTGCCCTGCAGAAGCCATTTTTTCAGAGGATGAACTGCCTGATGGCCAGGAACAGTTTATCGAACTCAATGCCGAGCTGGCAGATGTATGGCCCAATATTGCCGAGAAAAAAGACCCATTACCCGATGCGGAAGAATGGGATGGCAAGAAGGGCAAGTTGGAAAAGCTCGAACGCTAACCTGACTTTATTCAGGTAGTGGCGCGGCACCTTGTGTGAACGCCAGTAAACACGTGGTTTGCGGTACGGGTGTCGCCACCGCCTGAAAAATGTCAGCCAGAATTTTATTACGCGCACAAAAAAGCGGCCCGAAGGCCGCCCGCTCCCAGCAAATCCACA
>NZ_VMQS01000007.1:0-14723 GCF_007625055.1 Halomonas sp. | reverse complement strand
TTATTACGCGCACAAAAAAGCGGCCCGAAGGCCGCCCGCTCCCAGCAAATCCACAGGCATTCACTATGCCTACTATCCTCAGATACATTCCCTGCCAAGGCCAATATTCCCTATCTCACTCAGCGTATCTGTATATCCCGTTGCATCCTGCTTGAGAGCATCCCTGCCTCCCCTTGTCCATAAAATAAGTGTGGCAGATTTACCGGTTGGCTCAAGGGCGTCCCGAAAGCACAAAACGGGCTGATGAGCCCGTTTTGTGTGACATTCAATGTGAAAACAATTAGTTACCAACAAAAATGGTAAACAATTGCTTCTAACGACTTTATTTTGCGTAAATGACGACACTGTTTGTAGGAAATATCTTACAAAAATTAAAGCTATTTCTTACTCAGCTAGTGCAACACACCTGTTATTGCCCTTTGATCGCCTGGCGGCCCGGATAGCTGACATTACCCAGCTCGGCTTCAATCGTCAGCAGACGGTTGTATTTGGCAACCCGGTCGGAACGGCATAAAGAACCTGTCTTGATCTGCCCAGCCCGGGTACCCACTGCCAGATCCGCGATAGTGGTATCTTCCGTTTCACCACTACGGTGAGAAATAACCGCCGTAAAGCCAGCATCCTGTGCCATCCTGATCGCATCCAGGGTTTCTGACAATGAGCCAATCTGGTTGAACTTGATCAAAATAGAGTTACCGATGTGTTCATCGATACCGCGTTTGAGGATTTTGGTATTGGTAACAAAAAGATCATCACCCACCAACTGCACTTTATCACCCAGCTTGTCGGTCAGCGCTTTCCAGCCATCCCAGTCTGACTCATCCATACCGTCTTCGATAGAAACAATCGGGTAGTCCGCGCACAGCCCGGCCAGGTAATCGGCAAAACCTTCAGCATCGTAGTGTTTGCCTTCGCCAGAAAGGTTGTACTGGCCATCCTGGTAGAACTCGGAAGAAGCACAGTCCAACGCCAGGGTAACGTCTTCATCCAGACGATAGCCCGCATCGGCAACGGCCTGCTTGATTACTGCCAGCGCCTCGGCGTTAGAAGCCAGATTGGGCGCAAAGCCGCCTTCATCACCCACCGAGGTCGACAGGCCCCGCGCCGCCAGGACTTTTTTGAGAGCGTGGAAGATTTCTGCTCCCATACGCAGGCCTTCACGGAAGGTGGCCGCCCCTACGGGCTGCACCATGAACTCCTGAATGTCCACGTTGTTGTCAGCATGTTCGCCGCCATTGAGAATATTCATCATGGGGACCGGCATGCTGTACTGACCCGGCTGGCCATAAAGCTCGGCGATATGCGCGTACAAGGGCACACCCTTGGCATTGGCCGCTGCCTTGGCAGCCGCAAGCGATACCGCCAGTATGGCGTTGGCGCCCAAGTTGGCCTTGTTTTCGGTGTTATCCAGCGCCAGCATGGCGTTATCGAGGCCGCGTTGATCGCGCGCATCCACACCCAGCAAAGCATCATGAATCGGGCCGTTAACCGCTTCAACTGCTTTCAGAACGCCTTTGCCCAGATAACGTGACGCGTCACCATCACGCAGTTCCAATGCCTCACGCGAACCGGTAGACGCACCGCTCGGGGCACAGGCTTCGCCAACCGCGCCACTTTCCAGGCGAACCGTGGCTGAGACAGTAGGGTTACCACGTGAATCAAGTACTTCCAGCGCACGAATATCGACAATTTTAGTCATCAAGCCATCCTTTTTGTTGGTGTTAACATCATGGGTACTAAAACTATGTTCAATACTGGTTGTTTCAGTCACTCTCTCAGCGGATTACCAAGGGCTCAAACCCTTTTACCAGCGTATCCAACTGCACCAGCTGACTAAGAAAAGGCTCCAGCTGCTCCAGCGGCAGGGCACAGGGGCCATCACACTTGGCGTTATCCGGGTCTGGATGGGCTTCCAGAAAAACACCTGCCAAACCCACCCCAACGCCAGCACGCGCCAGCTCAGCTACCTGGGCGCGGCGACCGTCGGCGCTGTCGGCTCGCCCCCCGGGGCGCTGTAACGCGTGGGTCACATCAAAAAAAACCGGAAAACCGGTCTGCTTCATATCCCCAAAACCGAGCATATCCACAACCAGATTGTTATAGCCGAAGCTTGAACCACGCTCACACAGCAGCAGCTGATCATTGCCGGCTTCCTGGCACTTGCTCAGGATATGACGCATTTCGTGGGGCGCCAGAAACTGGGGTTTCTTGATATTGATCACGGCACCTGTGCGCGCCATGGCGACCACCAGATCGGTCTGGCGGGCCAGAAAGGCCGGTAGCTGAATGATATCTGCCACTTCGGCCACCGGCGCTGCCTGCCAGGGCTCATGCACATCGGTGATGATCGGCACGCCAAAGCGTTCCTTGATTTCCGCCAGAATGGCCAGGCCCTTTTCAAGCCCTGGGCCGCGGTACGAATTGATCGAACTACGATTGGCCTTGTCAAAGCTGGCCTTGAACACATAGGGGATGCCAAGCTTGGCGCTAGCCTCGACGTAGGCCGACGCCACTTCCATGGCGAGGTCCCGGCTTTCCAGCACATTCATGCCGCCCAACAGCATCAAAGGCAAAGAATTGCCGGCGGTTAGGCCGGCAATGTTGATATGGCGTTCTGCAGGTTGCGGGAAAGTCATGCAACGCTTACTCCTCGTTATGCCCTGCGGTTGACGGCGTCTGGGTCGCGGACTGGTGGCGAATTCGCGCCGTCTTGTGCTCCAGTGCTGCGTTGACAAAACCGCTGAAAAGCGGATGCCCATCGCGTGGCGTGGAGGTGAATTCAGGATGGAACTGACAGGCCACATACCAGGGATGGTCGGACAGTTCGATCACTTCCACCAGGGATTGATCAACACTCTTGCCGGAAATAACCAGCCCAGCGTCTGCCAGCGCATCCACAAACTGGTTATTGACTTCAAAGCGATGACGGTGGCGCTCAACAATTTCATCGGCGCCGTAAGCGGCTCTCGCTCGGGTGCCGGCTTCCAGATGGCACACCTGCCCTCCCAGGCGCATGGTACCGCCAAGGTCTGATGCCGCATCACGCAGTTCAATCCTGCCTTCGGCATTGAGCCATTCAGTGATCAGGCCAACCACTGGATGCTGGGTCTGGTGAGTAAATTCGGTGGAGTTGGCATCTTCCCAACCGGCGACATTGCGTGCATATTCGATCACCGCCACCTGCATGCCCAGACAGATCCCCAGATAGGGCACCTTGTTCTCGCGGGCAAACTGGGCCGCCAGGATCTTGCCTTCCACGCCACGCTCGCCAAAACCACCAGGCACCAGGATCGCATCCTTGCCCGCCAAGCGTTCAGTGCCATGATGCTCGATATCTTCTGAATCAATGTAATCAACGTTGACCTTGATACGGTCCTGGATGCCGGCATGAATCAAGGCTTCGTTAAGCGACTTGTAGGCGTCAAGCAATTCCATGTATTTGCCCACCATGGCAATGCTGACCGACTTCAGAGGGTTGAGCTTGGCATCCAGTACCCGCACCCAATCAGACAGATCGGCTTCACCTGCTTGAAGATTGAATTTGTTGCAGACGATCTCATCCAGCCCGTGCTCGTGCAGCATCAGCGGAATACGATAGATGGTATCGGCATCCTGAAGCGGCACCACGGCACGTTCTTCCACATTGGTGAACAGGGCGATCTTGCGTCTTTCGGCCTCCTCAAGCTCCACTTCGCTGCGACAGATCAGGATATCCGGCTGGATACCAATAGAACGCAGCTCCTTGACGCTGTGCTGGGTCGGCTTGGTCTTGGTCTCGCCGGCCGTGGCGATATAGGGCACCAGGGTGAGATGCATGAAGAGGGCGCGCTGGGCGCCCAGTTCACTACGAATCTGGCGGATCGACTCGAGAAACGGCAATGATTCAATATCACCCACGGTTCCGCCGATTTCCACCAGGGCCACGTCAAAACCTTCACCACCGGCATAGACACGACGTTTGATTTCATCGGTGATATGTGGAATGACCTGGACCGTTCCGCCCAGATAGTCACCACGCCGCTCCTTGCGTAGCACGTGCTCGTAGACACGACCGGTCGTGAAGTTATTACTCTGGGTCATCTTGGTGCGGATAAAACGCTCGTAATGGCCCAGATCAAGATCGGTCTCGGCACCATCTTCCGTGACGAAAACTTCGCCATGCTGGAAGGGGCTCATAGTGCCCGGGTCGACGTTGATGTAAGGGTCGAGCTTGAGCATGGTGACTTTTAGGCCGCGCGCCTCAAGAATCGCCGCCAGTGAAGCGGATGCGATTCCCTTGCCAAGCGAGGACACAACGCCACCGGTCACGAAGATATATCGTGTCATGGAAAACCTGTCGAAACGTGATCAATAGGCACAGCAGAAAGCCACACCAGGATGGGAGGACAGGATAGCAGAGTAAGCCTAAAGGCTCAATTGAACAACGGCGCTCCGGGCATATCATGACATCGACCATCACCATGACATGCCCGACCGGCGAAGTTGATCAGACGCCCAGGTAGTCGAGGATACCTTCCGCTGCCTGGCGACCTTCGTAGATAGCGGTCACCACAAGATCAGAACCACGTACCATATCGCCCCCAGCAAAAATTTTCTCATTGCTGGTCTGGAAGGCAAACTCACCATGTTCAGGAGCCTTGACGCGATCACGCTCATCCACCGCAATGTTTGACGTGGTAAACCATGGAGCCGGGCTGGCCTGGAAACCAAAGGCAATCACCACCGCATCTGCGGGAATGATTTCCTCGGAACCTGGCACCACCTCAGGACGTTGGCGCCCATTTTCGTCAGGCTCACCCAGACGGGTACGCACGACCTTTACGCCTTCAACCTGCTCCTCACCCACTACGGCAACCGGCTGACGATTGAACATGAACTCAACGCCCTCTTCTCGGGCGTTGGCCACTTCACGGCGTGAGCCGGGCATGTTTTCTTCATCGCGACGATAGGCACAGCTGACGCTGGTAGCCCCCTGACGGATCGACGTACGGTTGCAATCCATGGCCGTATCACCACCCCCCAGCACTACAACGCGCTTGCCTTCCATCGAGATATAGTCCGATGGGTCTTTTTCAAAGCCCAGGCAGCGGTTAACGTTGGCAATCAGAAAATCCAGTGCCTTATAGACGCCGGGCAGATCTTCACCGGGAAAGCCCCCTTCCATGTATTTATAAGTGCCCATGCCCAGAAAGACAGCGTCGTAATCCTGCAGAAGGGTTTCAAACTCGACATCGGTGCCAATCTCGGTGCCCAGACGGAATTCCACGCCCATCTCTTCAAACACTGCCCGACGGCGCTCCATGACGTTCTTTTCCAGCTTGAACTCTGGAATACCAAAAGTCAGCAAGCCGCCTATCTCCGGGTATTTGTCAAATACCACTGGCTTGACACCGCTACGCGCCAGAATATCAGCGCAGCCGAGCCCGGCCGGGCCTGCGCCAATGATCGCAACCTTCTTGTCTGTCCACACCACCTTGGACAAATCCGGGCGCCAACCCATGGCGAATGCCGTATCGGTAATGTACTTTTCAATGGATCCGATGGTCACTGCACCAAAACCATCGTTCAGGGTGCAATCGCCTTCGCACAGACGGTCCTGCGGGCAAACCCGTCCGCACACTTCAGGCAGTGAGTTGGTTTTATGCGAGAGCTCCGCGGCCTCGAGAATGTTGCCTTCCACCACCAACTGCAACCAGTTGGGAATGTAATTGTGTACCGGGCATTTCCACTCACAGTAGGGATTACCGCAGTGCAGGCAGCGATGCGCCTGACTGGCCGCATCTGTGGGCTTGTAGGGTTCGTATATTTCAGCGAACTCCTTTGCCCGTGAGCGCGCATCTTTCTTCTGTGGATCCTGACGTCCTACATCAACAAACTGGAAGTCATTCTTCAATCGATTAGCCATGATCATTTTCCTCTCGGCGATTCGGCATCAGCTATTCAGGCTAAGCAGCTTATTCAGCGTGCCGCCGCGACTGGTCCAGCAGGCTGCTAAGGCTTGCCGCCTTGGGCTTCACCAACCAGAAGTGGCGCACATAATCACCAAAGTCTTCAAGAATATCCGCACCTCGCTGGGAACCTGTTGCCGCGACGTACTCTTCAAGCAGTTCCCGCAGGTGACGGCGGTAGGCTTCCATCGTTTCGGTGTTGACCCGGTGAATCTCGACCAATTCGTGATTGTACTTATCGACAAAGGTACGGTCCTCGTCAAGCACGTAGGCAAAGCCACCTGTCATACCGGCACCAAAGTTGACCCCGGTTTTACCCAGTACGCAGACCAGACCACCTGTCATATATTCACAGCAGTGATCGCCCGCCCCTTCAATGACAGCACGGGCGCCTGAGTTACGGACACCAAAGCGCTCGCCGGCAATGCCCGCTGCGAACAGCTGCCCGCCGGTTGCCCCATAAAGGCAAGTGTTTCCGACTATGGCTGTTTTGTGGCTCTCAAACTGACTTTCACGCGGCGGCACGATCACCACCCGACCACCGTTCATGCCCTTGCCGACGTAATCATTGGCATCGCCTTCCAGATGCAGGTTCAGGCCACGGGCATTCCACACCCCGAAGCTCTGACCTGCAACGCCGGTAAAACGTACGTCCAACGGTGCCTCTTCAAGGCCCGCTTCACCATAATGCTTGGCGATTACGCCCGATGTCAGGGCGCCAACGCTACGATCACAGTTGGTAATCCGGAAGGTGAAGGTACCGCCCGACTTGGCCTCTATAGCGTCTTTCACCGCATCGAGCACCTCAAGGTTCTTGTCACCCGGATCATGGGGCTTATTACGGTTTACCTGACAGAACTGTGGCGCATCCGCAGGCACAAAGTCGTTGCCCAGCAGCGGCGTCAGATCCAGTTTGCGCTGGGAAGCCGTCTGCCCTTCCAGCACTTCCAGCAGATCCGTGCGGCCAATCAGGTCGGTCAGCTTGCGCACTCCCAGCATGGCCATCAGCTCGCGCACTTCTTCAGCGATGTAGCGGAAGTAGTTCTTGACCATGTCAACGGTGCCGCGGAAATGCTCGCCGCGCAGGTAATCATCCTGAGTCGCCACACCGGTGGCACAGTTATTCAAGTGACAGATACGCAGGTATTTACAGCCCAACGCCACCATAGGCGCCGTGCCGAAGCCAAAGCTCTCGGCGCCCAGGATAGCGGCCTTGACCACATCGAGGCCGGTTTTCAGGCCACCGTCAGTTTGTAGACGGATCTTGTCCCGCAGACCATTGATACGTAGCGCCTGGTGAACTTCCGGCAAGCCCAGCTCCCAGGGTGAGCCTGCATGCTTGATCGAGGTCAGCGGACTTGCCGCTGTACCGCCATCATAGCCGGAGACCGTAATCAGGTCGGCATAAGCCTTGGCAACCCCAGTGGCGATGGTGCCTATACCCGGCTCGGATACCAGTTTGACCGATACCTGAGCATCCGGATTGACCTGCTTGAGATCAAAGATCAATTGGGCCAGGTCTTCAATTGAATAGATATCATGGTGCGGTGGCGGTGAAATCAGCGTCACCCCAGGCACCGAATAGCGCAGTCGGGCAATGAGTGCATTTACCTTGCCACCCGGCAACTGGCCGCCTTCCCCGGGCTTGGCACCCTGGGCCACCTTGATCTGCAATACATCCGCGTTGACGAGATAGTGGGGCGTGACACCAAAACGCCCTGAGGCGATCTGTTTGATCTTGGAATTACGGATGGTGCCGTAACGCGCTGGATCTTCGCCGCCCTCACCGGAGTTGGATCGGCCGCCGGTCTCGTTCATGGCCTGGGCCATGGCCTCGTGAGCCTCTGGAGAGACGGCACCCAACGACATACCGGCTGTATCAAAACGCGGTATCAGATCATCCACGCTCTCGACTTCCTCAAGCGACAATGGCGTTGCCGCCGGTTTGAGCGCCAGCAGGTCACGGATCGTCGCCACTGGCCGCTCGTTGACCAGTTGGGCGAACTTCTTCCATTTGTCATAGCTGCCATCCTGTACCGCCTCCTGCATGTACATGATGACGTCCGGGTTGTAGGCATGATACTCATGACCATGCACATACTTCATCAGGCCGCCCTGGGAAATCCCCTTACGGGCAATCCAGGCAGTCCGGGCCAACGCTTCCTGCTGCAGCTGAAGTTCTGCAAAACCGGTGCCCTGAATGCGTGACGCCATACCTTCAAAGCACATTTCCATGATATCGCTATCCAGACCAACGGCCTCGAACAGCATGGAGCCGCGATAGGACGCCAGGGTCGAGATCCCCATCTTGGAAAGAATCTTGAACAACCCCTTCTGCATGCCTTTACGGTAATTTTCCCGCGCATCCGCCGGGTTGCCGGTCAGCTCACCTACCCGCTGCATATCCGTCATGACCTGATAGGCCAGCCAGGGATAGACAGCCGTAGCGCCTACGCCAAACAGCACCGCCATCTGATGGGAATCCCGCGCATAGCCGGTTTCCACCACAATATTGGCATCGGGGCGAAGGGCAAGACGTCCCAGGTGGGTATGCACCGCCCCCACCGCCAGCACAGACTGGATTGGAATTTCACCCTTGGGCAGATCAGCATCACTGAGCACCAGGATGACCTTGCCCGCCCGTACCTGTTTTTCCGCCTCTTCACACAGCCCGACAAGCGCCTGCTTGAGACTTTTCTCTTCAGGGTTGTAGCCCAACGAAAGACGATGACTGGTGAAGGCCGGATCTTTTTCATTGACCAGCGCGGTGAACTTGCGCGGTGACAGTACGGGTGTCGTAAGAATAATACGGTGAGCGTGTTCCGGTGTAGCGCTGAAAACATTGCGTTCAGCACCGATACAGGTTTCCAGCGACATCACAATCGCTTCACGCAATGGATCGATTGCCGGGTTGGTGACCTGGGCAAATTTCTGGCGGAAGTAGTCGGTCAAGAGGCGCTGACGCGATGACAATACCGCCATCGGCGTATCATCGCCCATAGATCCCACTGCTTCCTGACCACTTTCCGCCAATGGACGCAACACCTGATCGCGCTCTTCGAAGCTGATCTGGAACATTTTCTGCTGAGTATTCAGGGCATCAGTATCCATGACCTGGAAACGCGCCAGCTCAGTCAATGCCGATTCCAGATAGTTGGCCTGCTGCTTCAACCAGCGCTTGTAAGGATGTGCGGACTTGAGCCGACCGTCGATATCATCGGTATGCAGCACTTCACCCGTCTGAGTATCCACAGCCAGCATTTGACCAGGGCCCACCCGACCTTTGGAAACGACATCCTCTGGTTTGTAGTCATAGGTGCCGATTTCCGATGCCAGAGTGATAAATCCATTTTTGGTCACTACCCAGCGTGCCGGGCGCAAGCCGTTACGGTCGAGCATGCAGACCGCCTGGCGGCCGTCGGTCATGACCACGCCCGCCGGACCATCCCAGGGCTCCATGTGCATGGAGTTGTATTCATAGAAAGCACGCAGTTCGGCATCCATGGTTTCCACGTTCTGCCAGGCGGGGGGCACCATCATACGCACCGCACGATGCAGATCCATGCCGCCTGTCAGCAACACTTCCAGCATGTTATCCATACTGGAAGAGTCCGACCCCGTGGTATTGACGATTTCATCCAACTCAGCGACGTCAGGAAGACGATCGCTGATAAAGTTTTTCTTGCGCGAGTTGGCCCAGCCGCGGTTGGCTTCAATGGTATTGATTTCGCCATTGTGCGCCAGCAGGCGGAAAGGCTGAGCCAGCGGCCAGCGCGGCGCCGTGTTGGTTGAGAAGCGTTGATGGAAAACGCAAATAGCCGTTTCAAGACGAGGATCGTTGAGGTCCTGATAGAACGCAGGCAGGTCAGCCGGCATGACCAGGCCTTTATAGGACACGACCTCGGAAGACAACGACGCCACATAGAAATCCGCTTCGTCCCTAAGCTGCTCTTCCGCTCGGCGACGTGCCATGTAAAGATCAACGTCGAAATGCTCACCGTCACCGGGCATCACAAAAACCTGACGGATACGCGGCAAGCAATCCAACGCCATCGGACCGCAGACGGAAGCATCTGTCGGCACTGTTCGCCAGCCTGCAACGACAAGACCGCGCTGCTCGAGTTTCTGCTCCAGCACACCCTGCGCATGTTCAGCGCGCGCATCGTCGTCAGGCAGAAAGATAACGCCTACCGCAAAAGTGTCGCCGAGGGAAACGTCCAGCGCAGTGTGTGCCACTTCACGCATGAAATGCTCGGGCATCTTGAGCAGCAAACCGCAGCCGTCGCCTGTCTTCCCATCAGCAGCGATGCCACCCCGATGGGTCATACAGGTAAGCGACTCAATAGCGGTTTTCAACAATTCATGGCTGGCTTGCCCCTGCATATGGGCAATCAGACCGAAGCCACAGTTGTCGCGAAACTCGCCGGGCTGATGAAGACCTCTGTTCATGGGCGTGCCTCAAAAACGTGTTTTATTTACAACGGCACCGTGGTAAAAAGGAAGGTTTTTTGGTCTTATTAGTTTGCCATTCCTGGTGTACCTGGGCTGTAAAGCAACCACCGTTGGAGTGAAAAATGGTTGATCAGCATAGCGACTGCTTGGCCTTCAGTGCAATCGAATCGCCCGCACAAAATTGCTAAAAACCTTGCCAAATCCACAGCTTGCATAACCAAGAATCTAAAAAAGCGATACGCTTCAATAACTTGCAATGCAGCAAAACGGTAATTCAACGAAAATCACCACATATTAAACTTTAGTCTAAAATCGCCCTAAAAAGCCATGCCGATAGCGCATAAGGCATTCTGATTATCAATTTTTTGACCGGCCGGCCAACTTCTTCCAACCAGCAGCATGCATTTCAGGCCCTGTACTTTATAACCAGCCAAAAAACCCGCCGGATATCGGCGGGTTTTAGGTAGTGATGCCATCTGGCATATTGGCCTTCAGGCGCGGGGGTAATGATCCAGCAAATCATTCAGCAGGCTGATGGGCGTTTCATCACTGATACAGGCATCGCCCAGCTCGCGCAGGAGCACCAGGCGCAATCGGCTACCCGTGTTTTTCTTGTCGCGGCGCATAGGCCCCAGAAAATCGTCACGCTGCATCCCCAACGGCGCCTTCAGTGGCAAGCCGGCACTTTCTATCACCTGCAAGCTGCGGGACAGTGCCGCATCATCAATCCACCCCAGGCGCCGGGAAAGCGTTGCCGCCATGGACATGCCAGCCCCTATGGCCTCGCCATGTAGCCAATTCCCATAACCCTGATGTGCTTCGATAGCATGGCCAAAGGTATGACCCAGGTTCAACAGGGCACGCACATCCTGCTCGGTTTCATCTTCCGCGACGATATCAGCCTTTATCTGGCAACTTCTGGCAATCGCTTCTGCCAGCGCCCGGGCATCATGAGCGCGCAAAGCCTCCATATTGGCCTCAAGCCAGCTCAGAAACACCTCATCACGAATCAGGCCATATTTGATAACTTCAGCAAGTCCCGCCGACATTTCCCGGTCAGGCAGGGTTGCCAGACTGTCGATATCCACCAACACCGCCCTGGGCTGCCAGAAGGCGCCGACCATATTCTTGCCTAACGGGTGATTGACACCTGTTTTACCCCCCACCGAGGAGTCAACTTGCGCCAGAAGTGTGGTCGGCACCTGTATGAACGCCACGCCACGCTGATAACTGGCGGCCGCATAACCGGCCATATCGCCTATGACGCCACCCCCCAAAGCAATCAGCGTACAGCGGCGATTGAAGCCGGCCTCCAGCAAGGCTCCCCAGATACGGTTAACCTGCTCAATGGTTTTATACTGCTCTCCATCCGGCAATATGCAGGTCTGCACATCCAGCTCTTCGGGCAATTGCTGTGCCAGTGTTTCCAGATATAACGGCGCGATCGTTTCATTGGTCACTATCATTACCTGCTGACCAGCCAGGTAAGGCAGAATGGCATCCGGATTGGACAACAGCCCGGTGCCTATATGGATCGGGTAACCACGATCACCCAGGTCAACAGTGAGAGTGCGCAAGGCGTCCGCTAACGGCGTCATCAAGATACCTTCTAGATTAGATGTTTTGATTAACTGTTTTGATTGGCTGTGTTTTAGCTTTCTCTTCAAGCCCGGCGCCATCCTTATGCAAGGGGTCATTCAGGCGCTGAACCCGACGCAGAATCTCGTTGACCACTGCTCGCGGGCTGCGCCTGTCAGTGCGCACGCTGATATCCGCCGTTAATCGGTAAAGGGGATCACGCTTGGCATACATGTCGTAAAGCACCTGCTCGCGGTTTTCACACTGCAGTAACGGCCGGTTGCGATCCTTGGCGGTTCGCTTGAGCTGCTGTTCAACAGTGGTCATCAGGTAGATCACAGTGCCACGTTCGCGCAGCACACTGCGGTTTTCCTCCCGCAGCACAGCACCACCACCAGTGGCCAGCACAATAGGGTTCAGCCGGGTCAATTCATCTATCATCTGCACTTCACGCTGACGAAAGCCGGCTTCACCTTCAACGTCAAAAATCCAGGGAATGTCAGCGCCGCAGCGACTCTGGATAGCGTGGTCACTATCCACAAAATCACGTGAAAGTTCAGCGGCCATCTGGCGGCCTATGGTGCTTTTACCTGCCCCCATGGGGCCGATCAGAAAGAGGTTGGGTAAATCCTGCATCAGCGAACCGCCAAGCCATCATCAAGTAAACGTGGAGTTATAAAGACCAGCAGCTCTACTTTTTCACTACTCTCTTCAGTGTAACGGAACAGCCTTCCAATAAAGGGGATGTCGCCCAGCAACGGCGTCTTGGCCATCTGACGCAGCTCTTCCGTTGTCAAGATACCACCCAGAACGACCGTTTGCCCATCATCAACCAGCACTTGTGTTTCTATGGTGTTGGTATCTATCGGCGGTTCACCGCCAAATTCCGATTCGCGAAAGCTGTCATTACGAATGACCAGATCCATGATAATACGATTATCAGGCGTGATCTGCGGAGTCACTTCCAATGAAAGCAGGGCTTCCTTGAATTCGGTATCCGGGTTGTCATTGCCATCCACACTTTGAAAAGCACGTTCTTCACCCTGGCTGATAATCGCTGTGCGCTGGTTGGCCGTGATTATCCGTGGCTGGGAAATCGTCTGGCTCTTGCCTTCGCTTTCCAGCGCTCTCAACTCCAGATCAAGCAGGATATCGCCGGAAAGATAGCCAAAACCGAACGCCGTCTGCGCAGCCGTATTACTACCAAGGTCAACGGCAAGCCCGCCTGTCCCCGGCGAACCATCGGAAGCACCCTCGAACGTCAACGCATCTGGGTTACTTGAGCCGCTAAAAATATTGCTGATGCTGCCATTACTGGAAATGCCCCAATTGATACCCAGCTCTTGGGATGCGGTATCGCGGGCAATCACTATACGCGCCTCAATCTGTACCTGACGTACCGCCACGTCCAGGCGATCCAGGGTGGTCAGAATCTCGTTGACCTGCTCCTGAGTGTCCTGGATCAACAGCGTATTGGTGCGCTGATCAATACTGACCCGACCACGTTCGGTCAACAGACCAAAACCATCTTCACCACGCAGCAGCTCGGCCAGGTCTTGCGCACGGGCATACTTGACCTCGATAAACTCGGTAATTAAAGGTGACAGAACATCGCGCTGATTGCGGGCTTCAAGTTCCTGCTGCTCTAACTGGGCAAGCTCCTGGGCAGGCGCTACCACGATGACATTGCCTTTTTCACGGCTTGAAAGCCCCTGACTCTGCAGAATCAGATCCAACGCCTGATCCCAGGGCACTTCATTAAGATTCAGCGTTACCCGGCCAGTCACACTGTCACTCGCCACAATATTCAGGCCGGTAAACTCGGCCAGGGTCGCCAGCACCGCGCGCACTTCAATATCCTGGAAATTAAGGCTTAACCGTTCGCCTTCATAGACCTGATCCTCACTTTGTGCCTGCTGGGGTGCCTGATTGGCCGGCTCCACTTCCACACTCAGCGTCTGGCCACTTTGCGAAGACATCATCGCATAGGGGCCTTCTGTCTCCAGGATCAGCTGTGTACCTCGCTGGGTGGCTCTAGGCACCACACGTTGGATCGGGGTCGCAAAGTCAGTAACGTCATAGATCTGATTAAGCGCATCGGAAATGGCCACATCACGCAGGTCAACCACGACCCGGTTGCGGCCATCTTCCTCTACCTGGACGCGAACATTATCGCGGTTAAACACCACATCCAGCTGCCCGGCTCCTTCCCTTCCACGACGAAAATCAATCCGCTCGATCTGTGGACCCTCGCTGGTTTCAAGATTGGCTGAGTCTTCCAGGCTGGAAGGATTATTGACACCGGAAGTGACACTATCCCTTGCTGGTCTCGCTTCAGCGGTGACCTCGGCAGGATCTGCCTGATTGGAAGTCACGGCCAGAGAAATACGCAGAAGATCGCCATCTTGCTGGGTGGAATATTCATAGGCTTCAGCCAGGTTAATGATCAGCCGCGTGCGCTCATTACCCTCAACCGCTGTCACCCTCTCCACTCCAGGATGATTGATATCGAAGCGCCTTCTATCCAGTGCACTTCTGGTATCAGCCAGATCCAGCATCAGCCGATGGGGTGAATCCAGCCGATAATCCCTGACGGTTGGCGCACCCCCGAAAAACTGAAGATTGATATCGACTCGGTCTGCATTGGCCTGGTCCACATCCAAACCGGTCAGCACCGCCGCACAGGAGGCACCCGGCAGCCATGCAAGCAGCAACAGCATGCCGCTAAGAATGCCACGCAATTGC
>NZ_VMQS01000106.1 GCF_007625055.1 Halomonas sp. | reverse complement strand
GCTGAGCGCGCTTTACGGGCTGAAGATCAGCAGCAGATAGGCCAGGAACAGAACGATGTGAACAGCACCCTGCAGCACATTTGTTCGGGTGCCTCCGAAGGTCATCAGGCACACAACCAGTGTCAGCAGCAGCAACACCATGGGGGCCATATCAAGCCCTAGCTGCAGATTGGCGCCTGTTATAAGGCTGACGGCAACCACCGCGGGTAGGGTCAGGCCAATGGTTGACAGCGCCGAACCCAGCAGCAGATTCACCGAGCGCTGGAGCTGGTTGGCACGGGCGGCGGCCAGGGCCGCCATGCTTTCCGGGGTAAGCACCACCAGGGCGATGATCACCCCGCCCAACGCCACCGGCGCGCCCGCCTGGACAATGCCAAAATCGACAATCATGGCGATAAGTTCTGCCAGCAGCACTATGGTCACCAGCGTCAGGAGCAACAGGACAGCGTGATAGCTTGTTGCGTGCTGTGGGCCATGATCATGCGAGTGCACGGGCGCTGCTTCGTGGTCTGCCGCCCTTTCCTGCATGGGTTGCTCAAAATAGCTCTTATGGCGAACGGTCTGAATGGCCAGAAAGATGCCGTAAAGCACCAGCGTGATAATCGCAAAGAACCCTGCCTGAACGGGAGTGAACGACGGGCTATCCGTGGAAGCGGTGAAATCGGGCAATACCAGGGCGAAGACAGCGAGGGGCACCAGAACGCCAAGATAGGCCCGCGCGCCTGGCAGGTTGTAGTCCTGCTCGCCATGAAAAAAACCACCAATCAGCAGAGAAGCGCCGGTCAGGCCACCCAATACGATCATGAGCACCGCCGTCATGGTATCCCGCGCCATTGTTGGCGCCTCGGCGCCGGTCAGCATCACCGCTGAGATCAGCGACACCTCGATACCCACCACCGCCAGGGTAAGAATCAGCGTACCCAGCGGCTCACCCAGCTTGATGGCCAGCACATCAGCATGTCGAACCACATTAAAGGCAGCCCAAAGCACCACGGCAAACAGCCATACGGCAAAGAAAACGCCTATTAAGGGTTGAGCGGTTTCAGGGGTAATGGCCTTGTTCAGGGTGTCATGCAGCCCGAAATGCAAAATCACAAAGGTGAGCAACGCCACCAGAAACGCAGCTTCTTCGCGTAAAAACCGACCGACTAGGGAGCGTCCGTTTGAGGATGCGGTTGCAGTCATGACCCTGAACTCCTTTTCCAGTTGACCCTATAGTGAAAGCGAAATAACCACTGTGTGTTAATCACCTTTCTACTCACTGATATTGATATCGACGCCCTTGCGTTTGAGATGACTCAGAAAGTCATACAGCGACTGATTATCAAAGGCGTTGGCGGCGTAATCCAGCTTGAAGTAATGGCCATCATCGAGCACAAACATCATCCGGGCAGCGGCTTTACTGTTGGCTCCTCGCTGGCCGGAGGAAGGTTTTTCCAATATGTGGGTGCGGGTGCCGATATGCACCTTTTTAAGCTCCCCCAATGGCAGTTCATTGTCAATTGAGCCGCGCCCGGAAATCCCCCTGACCCGCAACTGCTGGCCGTTAAGGGATAATTCATAGGCGGCCAGAGAGCCAATCAGCCATTGGACATACAGGTAAAACCCACCCGTTAGCAGCACCGCGCCAATGATCAGCCCCAGCTGCTGGGCCAGCGCCGGTGCCATCCCCAATGGCTGCATCAATAGCCACACGGTAAACCCCACAAAGACAACACCGTAAAGCAGCAGGGCCACCAACAGCATGGGTAGCCAGGAAGAAAACGACTTGATGACCTGCGCAGGGGAATTCACTCGGACATCCATAAGGGCCCTTCCAGCATTGGCAGTTTTTCGCCAGCTTAGCAGCTGCCCTGTGTCCAGACTATTCCAAGCGTCGGCTTTGTGGGCTATCGATTCGGTGTAGGCCGTTTCTCGCGCACTGTGTGCTGCCAGGTATCCGCGCCACCAGAATGACGTCTATAATCGCCTACAACGCCTGACCCACTCGACTCTTAAAATTCCACGCCACGGGCCTATGACTGCTAGCAACCGCCATCGAAGTACAAAAAGCCAGACCAAGCCTGCCCACAAAGGCCTGCACCCGAGGAATCTGCACAATCAGGGGTATGACCTCCCAGCGCTGGTAAATAGCCTCCCGGCACTGGCCCGCCATGTAAAACCCAATGCGTATGGCAACCTTTCCATCGATTTCGCAGACCCACTGGCCGTCAAGCGCCTCAACGCCGCGTTATTAAGCTGGCACTACAATATTGTCGGTTGGGATATTCCGGAGGGCGCGCTTTGTCCTCCCATTCCAGGCAGGGCTGACTATATCCACTACGTGGCGGACCTGCCTGGAGTCGGCGCCGAGCGTGAACAGCCCGGCGTCAAACTTCTTGATATAGGGACGGGAGCCAATGGCATCTACCCGCTACTGGCCTGCCAGATTTACGGCTGGCAGTGTGCCGGCAGTGACATCAACCCCCAGTCGCTTGACAACGTCGCTAGCATTATCGCCCACAACCCCCAGCTCAAAGCGCGCTTTACGCTGCGCACGCAGCACGACAAACATCAGATTTTTGCAGGGATCATTCAAGCCGGGGAGTTCTTTGACGTCAGCGTGTGCAACCCACCCTTCCACGCCTCGCTCGACGAAGCACTTAAAGGCAACCAGCTTAAGCTCAATAACCTGGCCCGTCATCGCGGTGAGCAAAACACCGATACAAGATCCCCCTCGCTGAATTTCGGCGGGCTGGGAGCAGAGCTATGGTGCAAAGGAGGCGAACAGCGCTTTCTGAAAAAGCTGATAAAGGAAAGCCAGGTGTATGCCACTCAATGCCGCTGGTTTACCAGCCTGGTTTCAAAAGCTGACAACGTTAAGCCCGCCAAAAAGCTGATTGCCAAGCTTGGCGC
>NZ_VMQS01000048.1 GCF_007625055.1 Halomonas sp. | reverse complement strand
GTGAATAGTGAGTCGTGAGTAGTGAATAGTGAGTAGTGAGTCGTAAATAGTGAGTAGTGAGTCAGATCGCGTCTGACGGTGGCTAAACCCCAGACACGTTCCGCCATTTTTAGGCGGCTGCCAGTCTCCCGCCTCTTCGAGCAGTAAAGTTGCCATGGAAAAGATACCCAGCAAAGACGTAACCCCTCGGCAAGCCGATCATCAGGCTGCCCAAGGTGAAGCCGTTACCCAGGAGATGTACGCGCAACGAAAACATATCTATGTGCGTGAAATAAAAGGCTTCTTCCAGAAACTCAGACGCAGCGCCAACTGGGGGCTGATGCTGGCGTTCTTCCTGTTACCCTGGATCAATATCGGCGACAGACCGGCCATCTGGTTCGATTTGCCCAGCCGGGAATTTCATATCTTTTTTGGCACCTTTTACCCGCAGGAATTTGTCCTGCTTTCATGGTTATTGATCATCTGCGCCTTCGGGCTATTCTTTATTACCGTGTTCGCCGGGCGCGTCTGGTGTGGCTATACCTGCCCCCAGAGCGTCTGGACATTTCTGTTCATCTGGCTGGAACATCGCATCGAAGGGCCGCGTAACAAGCGTATCAAGCTCGACAATCAGCCGCTGACAGGTGAGAAGCTGCGTCGCAAGACGTTCAAGCATGTCATCTGGCTTCTGATTGCCTTTGCGACAGGCGCCACCTTTGTGGGTTACTTCACCCCTATCCGTGACCTGATGCCTGATCTGGCAACATTACAGGCCCACGGCTGGTCGTATTTCTGGGTAGGTTTCTTTACGGTCTTTACCTATCTCAATGCTGGCTGGCTACGCGAGCAGGTGTGCATCTACATGTGCCCTTATGCACGCTTTCAGTCCGTGATGTTTGACCGTGATACGCTGATTGTTTCCTATGATGAGAATCGTGGCGAACCACGCGGACGGCGTAAGCGTAGCCTCAGTCATGAAGAGGCCCGAGCGGAAGGTCACGGCGACTGCATTGACTGCGATCTGTGCGTACAGGTTTGCCCGACGGGTATCGATATTCGCGATGGTTTACAGTACGAGTGCATTTCCTGCGCTGCCTGCATTGACGCCTGCGACAGCGTCATGGACAAAATGGGCTATCCACGTGGTCTGATTCGCTACACCACAGAGAATGCCCTGGAAAGCAAGCCTACCCACATTCTGCGCCCGCGCCTGATCGGCTACCTGGCGGCCCTGCTGGTGATGGTAAGTGCCTTTGCCTGGGCAGTGAATGATCGCATGCCGCTCAATTTCGAAGCTGAGCGCGAGCGCAACGACCTTTATCAGGTGACCCGCGACGGCCAGATCAGTAATGTCTACAACCTGATGGTGCGCAACCTTGACCAGCGCGACCATACCTACCAGCTAAGCGCTTCCGGCCTGGATGGGCTAACGCTTGACCAGCACAGCATCAGTGTTCCTGCAGGCGAGTCACGCTCAGAGGTGGTGACTGTCACCGTCGATGGTGACGCCATTCAACAGCCCAGCCATGACATCGTGCTAACGATCGAATCCGAGCGGGATGACAGCATCCGATTGGACCGGGACACACGCTTTATTGGCGAACTCAGGAGATAGTGCAATGTCATCCACTCCGGTGACACCGTGGTACAAGCAGTTCTGGCCGTGGTTTCTTCTCGGCCTGCTGTTCTCGTCAATCATTGTCAGCACCACCTTTGCCGTCGTGTCGATCAAAAGCTTCGACGGCATGGTGGTTCAGGAGGATTACTACGAGCACGGCAAGGCCATCAACGTGGTCATTGCCAAACAGGAGCGTGCCCGCGAGCTCAATCTGGTGGCGGATATGCGCCTCGACCCGCTGACCAGCGATATCGTGGTGGATCTCAGCGGTGATGTCCGGCCGGAAGAGCTTTACCTGAGCCTGGTCTTCCCCACTCAAAATGACCGCGACCAGACCTTTGTGCTTGAACATGTCCGCAATGGCCGCTACATCACACAAGGCCCGGACAATCTTCGCCATCGCTGGTATTTGCAGATTCAACCCGAACGTCAACAGGATGTCGCCGAATGGCGGCTGATTGGCGAAGCCACCTTCCCGACTGAAGACAGTATTGAGCTGCGTCCTGGCGGTCGCTCGGAGAGCTGATGGCCGACACCTGTTACCACTGTGGCAACCCGGTGCCCGACGGGGCACCCTGGTGTATCGAGATTGACGACACTTCCCACCCCCTGTGCTGCCCTGGCTGTGAAGCCGTCGCCCATGCCATCATCGAGGGCGGCCTGGAAAGCTACTACCGCTACCGCACCGAACTCCCCGAACGGCCGGACGATCGTCAGACGGCCAATGCGGATACCTGGCAGGTATTCGATGACCCTGGCCTGCAGGCCAAGTTCGTTCATCCTGACGGCGATGAAGGCCAGGTACGTGCCACGCTGGCGGTTGACGGGATCACCTGTGCCGCCTGTGCCTGGTTGATTGAACACCGCCTCAACGCCTTGGAAGGGGTTACCAGCAGCGCTGTCAACCTGACTCACCACCGCGTGCGCATCAGCTGGAACCCGGACATCATCCAGCTTTCCCGGCTGCTGGCTGAACTGGCAGCGATTGGCTATACCGCCCAGCCCTACGAGCCGGACCAGGCCCAGTTACGTCTGCAGAAAGAAGAGCGCATGAACGTGCGCCGCCTGATCATTGCGGCCGTTGGCATGATGCAGGTGATGATGTTTTCCATTCCGATCTATGTCGCTGGGGCAGACGGCATGTCGGAAGATTTTTACGTGCTGTTTCATTGGCTGTCCTTTGCCCTGGCCACTCCGGTGGTGTTTTTCTCCGCTCAGCCTTTTTTCAAGAATGCCCTGCGTGATCTGCGCACCGGCGTACTGGGCATGGATGTGCCGGTATCCTTGGCGATTGGCTGCGCCTATGCGGCCAGCGCCTACGCGGTCATCTTCGATGTTGGCGAGGTATATTTTGACTCGGTTGCCATGTTTACCTTCTTTTTGCTGTTCAGCCGCTACATCGAGGCCCGCGCCCGGCGCCGTAACGGCCAGAGCGGCAATGCGCTAAGCAGCGTATTACCCGTATCCGCTACACGCCTGGAAGCGGACGGCAGCGAGCGCATTCTACCCGCCAGCGAACTGCGCGAAGGTGACCGGGTACTGATCAAACCCGGCCATGGCGTGCCGGCCGACGGTATTATTGAAGAAGGCGACTCCAGCCTGGATGAATCCATGCTGACCGGTGAATACCTGCCGGTAACCCGCCAGACAGGCGAACGCATTGTCGGCGGCAGCCAGAACATGGAAAACCCCTTGATCATGCGCGTCACTCACGCCGGCAACGATGCCCGTGTGGCCAGTATTGTCGACCTGACCGACCGCGCCTTTGCCAGCCGTCCACGCCTGGCCCAGATGGCCGCCCGTATGGCACATCTGTTTGTTCTTCGCCTGCTGGTGGTCACCGTCTGCGTCACCGCCGTCTGGTGGTGGATCGACCCCACACGGGTACTCTGGGTGATGCTGTCCGTGCTGGTGGTTACCTGCCCATGCGCCCTGGCCCTGGCCACGCCCACCGCCCTGACCGCCGGGCACGGCCAACTGCGTCAACGTGGCGTACTGATTACCCGTGCGGATGCCCTCGAGTCGCTCTCCAGTGCCACCCGGGTGATTTTTGACAAGACCGGTACCCTGACCCGCGGCGAAATGCAGCTGACCGAGACCCGCCTGTGCAGCAGCGATCTGGATGCTGAGCGCGCCAGAGCGATTGCCGCTGCTCTGGAGTCACGCTCCGAACACCCGATTGCCCGCGCTTTTCGCCCTTACCGGAATGCGACCCTGCAGGCGACTGGCCTGCGCAGCCTCACCGGCCAGGGGCTTGAAGGCGCCATTGAGGGCGCGCTATGGCGGCTGGGCAAGCCCGCCTTTGCCTGCCAGGAGGCCACGCCAATCGCTCCCGGCCCGGGCCAATGGCTGTTGCTCAGCGAAAACGCTATGCCCAGAGCCTGGTTCCGCCTGTATGACGGCGTGCGCGATGATGCCGGGGAGACCATTGCCGCCCTGAAAGCCAACGGTATTGCCGTCGAGCTACTATCCGGCGACACGACCGCAACGGTCAAGGAGCTTGCCGAACAGCTTGGCATCGCGTCCTGGCAGGCCGGCGCCAGCCCGGAAGGCAAGCTTGCTCACCTTCAGGCCCTGCAGGAAAAAGGCGAATGCGTCGTCATGGTGGGCGACGGCATCAATGATGTTCCGGTGCTGGCCGGCGCGGATGTGGCCATTGCCATGAACGGCGCGACTGACCTGGCCCGCACTCGCGCTGATGCGGTGCTGCTTAATCCGCGCCTGTTGCGCATTGCCGATGCCGTTGACATCTCGCGGGCGACCCGGCGTATCATGCGCCAGAACATGATCTGGTCGGTGTGCTACAACTTTACGGCCCTGCCGCTGGCTGCTCTTGGGTGGGTGCCGCCCTGGCTGGCTGCGCTGGGCATGTCATTCAGCTCGCTGATAGTGGTGGGCAATGCGCTGCGCCTGACCCGCTGGAAAAGCCGCCGGCCAACGCCTGATATAACCCCTACTCCCAAACCGGTATCTGCATGACCATTCTCTATCTGCTTATCCCACTGTCGCTTATTCTTCTCGGGCTGGCCGTCTGGGCATTTTTCTGGGCGGTCAAGCATGATCAGTTTGACGACCTTGAGGGCCCGGCCCACCGCATCCTGTTTGATGAGGATGAGAACGACCTGTCTCAGGAAGAACGCCAGCGCCGCCGGCAGGCACGCGAAAAGAAAAGCCCCAGCCGCAAGCCACCCAACGACAGTGAACAACCATGAACCCGACAGGCTTTGACCTTCCCCCCATGCTGGCAGCCTTCATTTTTGGTTTGATGGGAGGCGCTCACTGCATTGGCATGTGTGGCGGTATCATGAGCGCCCTGACCTTTGCCGTGCCGCCCAGCATGCGCCAGCCGGCTCGCCTGGGCGGGCTTTTATTAAGCTACAACCTGGGCCGCATTCTGAGCTACATGATCGCCGGTGCCAGCGTGGCAGCGCTGGGCACCCTGCTTTCACTGTCTCCCAGTGCCGGCATGGCGCTACAGGCCTTTGCCGCTGTCATGCTGATCCTGATGGCGCTATATATCGCCAACTGGTGGAAGGGCTTACTCAAGGTGGAGGCCGTCGGGCGGCAGGTGTGGAAACATATTGAGCCTTTTGGACGGCGCTTGATGCCGGTGGTCAAACTCCCCCAGGCCTTTGCTCTGGGCGCCGTATGGGGCTGGCTACCCTGCGGACTGGTCTATTCCATGCTGGCCTGGAGCCTGGCCATTGCCAACCCGCTGGAAGGAGCCTTGCTGATGGGCGCCTTTGGCCTGGGCACCCTGCCGGCACTGCTGGCGACCGGGATTGCCGCACGACAGCTGAGCGGGCTGATTCGTCATCCCACTACGCGCAGTATCGCCGCCCTTAGCATCATCGCGTTTGCGCTGTGGCAGCTTTATGACCTGGCGGTATCCCATAGCTACTGAACGCCCGGGTCATACAACCGACAGCGGCCTCCACCTTGCCTTGGCTGACCCGCCTTTACCGGCTTTCCAACGACACTCAGGCTTCTTTGACGCAGCTCAATTATTGTCAGGTTCACCAGGAGTAGGATAAGGCTTAATCCCTGTTCACTCAGTACTGGAGTCCCGTCATGGCCGTTCACGCTCTCGCTGCTACCTCAACCGCTGACAGAGCGGCAACGCCCACTAACCCGGGCTGGGATGAAGCGCTCTTGCGCCGCTACGATAAAAGCGGACCGCGCTATACTTCCTACCCCACGGCGCTGTCGTTTCACGATCAGTTTGGCGCCGATGATTTCACCGTAGCGCTGGAACGCAGCAACGCCACTCGAAAGCCGCTGTCGCTTTATGTACACGTGCCTTTTTGCCGCAAGATCTGCTTCTATTGCGCCTGCAACAAGATTGCTACCAAGAACACCGCGCTGGCCGAGCCTTACCTGTCACGCCTGGACCGGGAGATGGTGCTAACCTCGCAGCACCTGGATACCACCCGCAACGTTGAACAGCTGCACTGGGGCGGCGGTACGCCCACATTTCTGACCCTGAGCCAGATGAGCGACGTCATTGATCGTCTGGATGCGCGCTTTGGCCTGTCATCCTCGCCAAGCCGCGACTACGCCATCGAAATCGACCCCCGCGAGGCGGATGTATTCACCCTGCGCCACCTGCAATCACTCGGCTTCAACCGCATCAGCCTGGGCGTGCAGGACCTTGATCCTGTGGTACAGAAAGCCATCAACCGCGTCCAGCCTCGCGTGCTGACGGAAACCCTGATGGAGGAAGCCCACCGCCTTGGCTTTCGCTCGCTGAACCTTGATCTCATCTACGGCCTGCCACATCAGACCCAGGCGGGGTTTGCCGATACCCTGCGCCAGGTGATTGATCTTAACCCGGCACGCCTATCGGTATTCAACTATGCCCACATGCCTCAACGCTTTGCACCGCAGCGGCGCATCAATGAAAGTGACCTGCCAAGCGCCGAAGAGAAGCTGGCTATCCTGCATACCACCATTGATATGCTGACCAGCGCAGGCTATGTGCATATCGGTATGGATCACTTTGCCCGCCCCGATGACAGCCTGGCCGTTGCGCAACGTGAAGGCAGCCTGCAGCGCAACTTCCAGGGTTATTCAAGCCATGCCCAGTGTGACCTGGTGGGCCTGGGCGTATCAGCCATTTCGCGGGTCAATGATGTCTACGCCCAGAACCCGACGGACCTGGCAAGCTATGAGCAAGCGCTGGACAGTGGCCAGTTGGCCACTGTCAAGGGTTTACGCCTGAACACCGATGACCTGATTCGCCGGGACGTGATCGAACGCCTGATGTGCGATATGCAGATTGATCTCGCAGCGGTGGGCAAACGCTGGAATATTGATGCGCCACGTTACTTTGCTGCTACCCTGGCACGTCTACAGGGCGCGCTGCATGACGGCCTGATGGAACAGGAAGGCGACCTGCTTCGCGCCACACCCATCGGCAGATTGCTGATCCGTCACCTGGCCATGGCCTTTGACGCACATCTACCCGGCGATACCACTCAGCGATATTCGCGGATTGTTTAGGCTTGTCGGCAGTGGGCTCTTGCTCTCATAATGAAAGCGCTATCTTTCCAAGGAGGAGCCCATGCCGGAACCCATGACCCGTCGGCGAGCCCGGCTCAATGAGGCGCGCTGCCAGACATGCAGTCTCAGCTCGCTATGCCTGCCCCTGGCCCTTGAGCTGGATGACATGAGCCAGTTTGATGCCATCATCCGTCGGCGTGCGCCGTTGAAAAAAGGCGAGACTCTGTTTCGTCAGGGAGACCGCTTCACCAGCGTGTTTGCCGTGCGTTCCGGCAGCCTTAAACAGCTGACGACCGAAGGTGGCGGCACCGACCAGCTGACCAATTTCTATCTGCCCAGCGAACTGGCCGGGCTGGACGGGATTGATGAGGAGTACTATCCGGGCAGCGTGGTCGCACTGGAAACCACCACGGTGTGCGAGATTCCTTTTGACCGCCTGGAGTTGCTCGCGGCAGAATTGCCGGAATTGCGGGGTCAGCTGTACCGCAGCATGAGCAAGGAGCTGCGCGATGATCGGCGCATGATGCGACTGCTCTCGCGCAAGACGGCCGACCAGCGCCTGGCGACGTTCCTGATCACGCTGTCCGAGCGCTTCCGACGCCGTGGCTATTCCCCCTACAGCTTCCGGCTTTCCATGTCCCGGGCAGATATCGGCAATTACCTGGGGCTTGCGGTGGAAACCGTCAGTCGCATACTCAGCCGTTTCCAGAACCAGGGGGTCGTCGCCGTTTCCGGCCGGGAAGTGAACATTCTCGATATGCCGCTGCTGCTGACCCTGGCCGAAGAAGACATCGAAGACGCCGGATAACCCTCAGGAACCGACCTCAAACGCCTGGATACGGTCGGCCATCAGGTCGGCCTGCTTGGCTTCAAGACCGGCAAAATCAAACAGTTGACGATCCGCCAGTTGGGACGGGGCAACATTGGTTACCGCCCTGAACATGCTTTCCAGCCGCCCGGGGTGCTTTTTATTCCACTCTGCCAGCATTTCCTTGACCACCTGGCGCTGCAGGTTGGGCTGTGAACCGCACAGATTACAGGGAATAATCGGAAAGGCCATCTGGCGGGCAAACTCGGCAATGTCCGCTTCCTTGCAGTAAGCAAGAGGGCGAATAACGATATTCTTGCCATCATCTGATAACAGCTTGGGTGGCATGGCTTTCAGGCTGCCACCAAAGAACATGTTGAGAAACAGGGTTTCCAGAATGTCTTCCCGATGATGCCCCAACGCCACCTTGTTGGCGCCAATCTGTTCGGCAAAGCCATACAGGGAACCGCGCCTCAGCCTCGAGCAAAGCGAACAGGTGGTCTTGCCTTCCGGGGTTTTCTCCTTGACCACCGAGTAGGTGTCACGCTCCAGGATATGATAGTCCACCCCGAGTTTTTCCAGGTATTCGGGCAGGACATGTTCAGGAAAACCCGGCTGCTTCTGATCCAGATTAACGGCGACCAGAGAAAAACTCACCGGCGCGTTACGTTGCAGGTTGCGCAGAATCTCCAACAGGGTGTAGCTGTCCTTACCGCCGGAAAGGCACACCATTACCTTGTCACCTTCCTCAATCATGCGGTAATCAATAATGGCATGACCGACACAGCGACGCAGACGCTTTTGCAGCTTGTCGAACTGGCGTTTCTGTCGCGCCTGCTCAGCGGTATAACGCGACGCTGCTTCGCTCGGAGCAGGGTCGACTCGGTCAGCAGCGGCATTGACCGCTTGCGGTGAAGACATCATGGTTGGCATAGACAGGGCCCGGACAGTCGTGCTGCAGCATAAAATATTCAACGGCTATTTCAGGCCGCGTATTCTAGCAGCTATTCTGCTCATTGCCGACGGCCTGGAATGCCCCTTTCATCATGAATACTCAAGGTGATAACGGTGGGACAAACGCTGTTTGAGATCCTTGACGATATGCAGGGCTTCACGCATCAGATCACGTTCCAGCGAGGAAAGCTCCTGCACCACGACCCGGTCAGAGCGCTTGGTAACATTTGCTTCGCCCTCTTCCAGCTGCTGCTTCAGACGTAACTCGGTAAACAGGGCCAGGGCTTCTCCCAGGTCGTCAGCAAAGCGACGTTTCAGGCGGCCATCCTCGACCAGAGCATCCAGACGGTCGAGCGTCGATGTGGCCAGTATCCCGCGTTCCAGTGCCATGGTGCGTACCCCATGCACAATGGGAAAGATACCGCCTTTCTTGATATCGATTCCGTGTTGACGTTTCTTCAATGAACCAAACAGGGTCAACGGAGTAGAAAAGCGCAGCGTGGTGCGCGCGAAGTAGGAAAGCAGTAACTCATCCTTGGCCCCGGCTTCAAACAGGGTGCTGCGCACACGCTCCAGCAGCGCTGGATTACCGGCGACCGCATGGGCATCAAGCATGATGGCCAGCTTCATCAGGCTGTCTCCGTCGCGCGCCTCAACCCAACGAGCAATCCGCTGCTGCCACTGGCTGACCGTACCCACCCACTCCGGGTTGGATACCATGATATTTCCCGGGCAGGGGGGGTATCCCAGCTTGATCAGGGTATCGGTCAGACGCTGCATGTCATCTTCCAGCCCCGGCCATTGAAGATGGTCCTCCAGAATCAGGCCATTATCCTGATCGGTTTTCAGGATCTGTTCACCGCGCCCTTCGCTGCCCATCACCATCAGGCAGCTATCAGCATTGAATTGAGGGTCAACGGTAAACTGCCATGCCTTGCTGATGATCCGCCCGTTCAATGCCGCCAGCAGGTCCATGGCAAAGCGTAGCTTGACCCCCTGAGCCATCAGCGCCCTGACCAGTTCAGGGGTGCGCTGGCTGGCCGCTGCCAGAGTCTCCAGGTCATTGGCCTGCTCGACCTGCAGGCTGACCACATAGCTGCGGCTGGAAAAGTAGCTGAGCACATCGGTCAACTCAACCACGCCCTTGACGGTCTCACGCTCAACCACCACCACCCGGGATACCTTGTGACGCGTCATCAGCACCAGGGCTTCAAACAGGTATTGTTGCGGCGTGACCGTTACCAGAGAGAAATGGGCGATATCCACCACAGGGTTACTTTGCGCCCGCCCATCCATGACCAGGGCATTCAGCAGATCTGTCTTGGTGACCATGCCGGGTGCGCCCTCATGCATGACCAGAACGCTATCAGCATGCCGCTCGTTCAGCTGCCTGACCGCGTCAGTTATATCGGCATTGGCATCCATCATCACTGGCTCGCGCATGCATTCCTTGGCCTGGGCCAGCATGAAGCCTGCCATGGTCACCCCGCCTTCAGCGCGCTTTTCGGTCATCAGGCGCGCTTTGTGCGCCAGGGTCTGACGGAAAAAATCACTGAAATCAGGATAATCAGCACATAGCTGCTGAAAGAGTGCCTTGGGCAGCAGATAGCACAGGCACTCCTGTTCTGCGATAAAGCGGTAACGGCTTTTTCCATTCAGGATACTGATCGCACCAAACAGGTCGCCCGCCGTGTAGTGACCGATTCTGGACGTCGATGAAGGCAAGGTAGGATCAACTTCAGCCACTTCCCCCCTGTGAATCAGAAAAACATGCTCTCCCGTTTGTCCTGTTTCAAGAATGATCTCGTCACGATCGTAATACACCATATCCAGACTACGGCGCACCTCTTCGCGGCCCGTCTCGTCGAGCATGTTAAAGGGGGGTTGCGTCAGATCCACTTCGACCATGATGGTCACCTCATTGGTTGGCGTATTCAACGTCGTAACACTGCCAGGCAGTATGCATAGCGCGCTGATCGTCGCGGGTGTTAGCTGGTAAACCAGCATCAGCTGGCGTATCTCACTGCTGCAAAAAGACGACAGCTGACGCCACTGTAAAGTATTGACTCAGTGCTGCAGTATATCCAGACGATACGCGCAAACTGCCAGAAAGTGTCACTCGGCAGGCCCGCCAGGGAATTCCCGAACGGCTACCCATAGTACGACTGGAGACACCGGATTGCCCGGACAGCTTACAAAATAGCAACTCTCAGGCCTTCTAGACTATTGTCCCATAGCCTGCAGGATGCCTTTAAGATCTCTATAAAATTATATAAAAGTCAATAAAAACAATGATTTGAAAATAAAGCTTTATCGTATCATGAGCTTTGATACCAAAGTCTGGGATTTATTTTCATGCGATATTGCCCACTATGATGGCGAGTCATTCAGGGTCAACGCACGTTACACGTTATCTTCACATGGTATTGCGACCTGATTTTCCCGCTCACGACGACACTTCAAGCAAGACAAGGAAGAAGTCAGCGTTTTCCGGAAAAACAGACATGTGGGATAACCACTTGAGTGACGCCCCAACGTGCGATTGCCCTGATGGGCCAAACGTTATGGGTTAACTTTCCAAACCTATAAATCACAAGTGGAGAGCAACACAATGGCAGATGATAAATCCAATGCTGCTGAATACTGGAAAGCGAACGTCCGTACCATTGTCGGATGTCTCGTTGTCTGGGCATTCGTTTCATATGGCTGCGCTATCCTGTTTCGTCCGCTTCTGGCGGGCATTCCGGTAGGGGGCACGGATCTTGGCTTCTGGTTCGCCCAGCAAGGTTCCATCCTTACTTTCATCGGGATCATCTTCTTTTATGCCTGGAAGATGAACAAGCTCGATGAAAAATTTGGCCTGGGGGAGTAAGCCAATATGAGTCAGTTTGTAATCAACCTTCTGTTTGTCGGGGCCTCCTTTGCGCTCTATATCGGTATTGCGATATGGGCGCGTGCAGGTTCTACCAAGGATTTCTACGTTGCCGGTGGCGGTGTTCACCCGATCACCAACGGTATGGCAACCGCCGCTGACTGGATGTCGGCGGCGTCGTTTATTTCCATGGCCGGCCTGCTGGCCTCCGGCGGCTACGCCAACTCCACCTTCCTGATGGGGTGGACAGGTGGCTACGTCATTCTGGCCATGTTGCTGGCCCCTTACCTGCGCAAGTTCGGCAAGTTCACGGTGCCTGATTTTATCGGCGACCGCTTCTACAGCCGTACTGCCCGCCTGGTCGCGGTTATCTGCCTGATCGTCGCATCCGTTACCTATGTCATCGGCCAGATGACCGGTGCCGGCGTAGCGTTCTCGCGCTTCCTTGAGGTCTCCAACACCTGGGGTATCTGGATCGCCGCCCTGATCGTCTTCCTGTACGCCGTCTTCGGTGGCATGAAAGGCATAACCTACACCCAGGTGGCCCAGTACGTGGTACTGATCATTGCCTATACCATTCCGGCGGTGTTCATTTCGCTGCAGCTGACTGACACGGTCATTCCGGGCATTGGCATGTTCAGCACCCACGCCGAGTCCGGCATTCCGATGCTGGAGAAGCTCAACCAGGTTATCAATGAGCTGGGCTTCCAGGACTACACGGCTGACGTGGACAACAAGCTCAACATGGTGCTGTTCACCCTGTCGCTGATGGTCGGTACTGCAGGCCTGCCCCACGTTATCATCCGCTTCTTCACCGTCCCGAAAGTGGCTGATGCACGCTGGTCCGCTGGCTGGGCACTGGTCTTCATCGCCCTGCTTTACCTGACAGCGCCTGCGGTTGGTTCCATGGCGCGCCTGAATCTGGCGACCACCGTCTATCCGGAAATGGCCGGCCAGGTAGAAGACTACGAATCCGCGGCTGAAAACGCCCTGGTTTATGAAGAGCGCCCAGAGTGGGTCCGCACCTGGGAAGACACCGGCCTGATCACGTTCGAAGACAAGAACAACGACGGTCGCGTCCAGATCTATAACGAAGGCAACGAAGACTTTGCTGAAACGGCCGAAGAACGTGGCTGGAACGGCAACGAACTGTCGGTCAACAACGACATCCTGGTACTGGCTAACCCTGAAATTGCCAACCTGCCACCCTGGGTGATCGGCCTGATTGCTGCAGGCGGTATTGCTGCTGCCCTCTCCACCGCAGCCGGGCTCTTGCTGGCGATTTCCTCCGCCATCAGCCACGACCTGATCAAGACCATGATCAACCCGAAGATAACCGAAAAAGGCGAGATGCTGGCAGCGCGTATTTCCATGGCCGGTGCCATCCTGCTCGCTACCTATCTGGGCCTGAACCCACCCGGGTTTGCGGCACAGACAGTGGCCCTGGCCTTCGGTATTGCCGGTGCATCACTCTTCCCGGCACTGATGATGGGTATCTTCTCCAAGCGCATCAACAACGTCGGTGCGGTTGCCGGCATGCTGACAGGCCTGATTGCCACCCTGCTGTACATCTTCACCTATCTGGGCTGGTTCTTCATTCCTGGCACCAACATGCTGCCCAACACACCGGATAACTGGATCCTCGGCATCTCGCCGCTGTCCTTCGGTGCGGTCGGCGCCATGTGCAACTTCGCAGTGGCCTTTGTGGTGGCCAATGCAACTGCAGAGCCGCCGCAGGAAATCCAGGACCTGGTGGAAAGCGTGCGCTATCCGAAAGGTGCTGGTGGTGCAGTGGATCACTGATACAGGCAAGTGATTCAGGCATCCTCAACCCGGGCACGGTAACGGCAAGTTGTTCGGGTTGGTCACACATCGGGCTTCCCTCTGGGAAGCCCGATTGCGTTTAAATACCCTCAACGCAGCGAAGTTTTGGCATAATGGCAGACTGCCCAACCCAGCTTTTCACTCCAAGGATCACCCTATTATGATTTGGCATCTGATCGCCGCCGTATTTGCTGGCCTCGCGGCTGCAGGTATCGGTCTTTTCCTGCGCACCCTCAGCGGCAAGCGCCTGCCCACATGGATCATTCCCGTATTTGGCGGCCTGGGCATGCTGGGCTACCAGGTATCAACGGAATACGGCTGGTTTGAGCTCAAGCAACAGCAGTTGCCGCCTTCCGCCGACGTCGTCTCAAGCCAGACCAGCAGTGCGATATGGCGCCCCTGGACCTTTGCCTTTCCCATGGTCACCGAGTTTACCGTTGTCGATCGTAATAGCGTTCGCATCAGCGATGGCGCCACGCCGGTCGCTGACTTCATCCTCTATCACTTTGAACGCCACTACACGGAAACCGTGATCCCTCAGCGCTATGTGCTTAACTGCGATTCCCGGGAGCTGGTACCCATCGAGGATGACAGCGGCGAACCGGACACTCAGGCTACCCGCACCCTGCGTCAGGATTCAGGCATCTACACTGCCATTTGCCCGACAGGCAGCTGACGCCCTGTATTTCACTGACGCTGCGGCCAATTTCTCCTAGAATGGGTCTCAATCTGTCAGCCATCATCTGACGCTAGCGGCCTGACGCCTGTTTTCGTATTTGCGGGGAAAAGAGATGTTTCACGGCGGACTTCTGGTGGCCGTATCGCTTTTATATATCGCGGTACTGTTCGGTATTGCCTGGTACGGGGATCGGCGTGCCCGCACTCATGGCGCCAGCCATAAACGCCCGATCATTTACAGTCTGGCCCTGGCAATCTACTGCACCTCGTGGACCTTTTATGGCGCCGTTGGCCAGGCAGCCACCAACGGCTGGTCGTTTGCCAGTATCTTTATCGGCCCGATTCTGACCTTCCTGCTGTTCTGGCCAGTGCTCGCCAAGATGATCCGCGTTGCCAAGCATCAGAATGTCACCTCGATTGCCGACTTTATTGCTTCTCGCTACGGCAAGGCCCAATCGCTGGCCGCCTTTGCCAGCCTGGTGGCCCTGTTTGGCACCCTGCCCTATATCGCGCTGCAGCTTAAAGCCGTGGCCTCCTCCTTCAGCATTCTGACCGATGCCAGCGATGCAGCCCAGGCACCCCTGTTTACCGACACGGCCTTCTATGTGGCCATTGTCATGGCGGTCTTTGCGATTATCTTCGGCACCCGTCATACCGACGCCACGGAACATCATGAAGGCCTTATTCATGCGGTTGCCTTTGAATCCCTGATCAAGCTGCTTGCCTTCGTGGTGCTCGGCAGTGTCGTTACCTGGGGCATGTTTGACGGTCTGGGCGAGCTGATGAACTTTGCCGAAAGCCAGCTTGAACTTCAGCGCCAGCTGGCCAGTCAGGATTTTGGTCAGGGCTTCTGGGCCCAGACCCTGTTGGCCATGCTGGCGGTGCTGTGCCTGCCGCGCCAGTTTCATGTTGCCGTGGTGGAAAATACCCACAGCGACGATGCCCGCAAGGCGCGCTGGCTTTTCCCTCTGTACCTGGTGGCGATTGCCTTCTTTGTAGTGCCGCTGGCCGCGGCCGGCCTGTGGATGTTCGGCGACACTGGCATGGAGCCGGATAGCTATGTGCTGGCCCTGTCAATGGCCTCTGGCCAGGACTGGCTGACGCTGCTGACGTTTATCGGCGGTTTTTCAGCCTCCACCGGCATGGTGATTGTGGCGGCTGTGGCGGTCTCGATCATGATTTCCAATGAGATCGTGATTCCCGCCCTCTTCCGGCTGCGCTGGTTTGATACCCAGGCCCGAGACTATGGCCGCCTGGTGCTACGTGCACGGCGCCTGACCATTATTGCAGTCCTCGGCATGGGCTACGGTTTTTATCAGCTGATTGCTGAATTTACCTCACTGGCCTCTATCGGCATGCTGTCGTTTGCCGCAGCGGCCCAGTTTGCACCGGCCCTGATTGGTGGCCTGTACTGGAAGCGTGGCAATCGTTTCGGAGTGATTGTCGGCATGAATGCCGGTTTCATTATCTGGACCTACAGCCTTCTGATGCCGGCCATGATCAATGCCGGCGTATTGCCTGACACCTGGCTGCTGGGCGGCCCCCTCAATCAGCAGTGGCTGACACCCACGGCCCTGTTCGGCCTGCAACTTGGCGACCCCTTTACCCACGGCGTCATGCTGTCCCTTGGGCTGAACCTGTTCTGCTTCATCTTTGTCTCACAGGTGACGTCCCAACGCGTGATTGAACGCATTCAGGCATCGCTGTTTGTGGATAGCGTGGAAACCCGCCAGACCTCGGTCAACCGCCCCTGGACAGGGGCCACCACAGTGGGCGATCTCAGGGTTTTATGTGAACGTTTTCTCGGCGCTCGTCAGGTGTCCCGCGCCTTTGACGATTATGCCCGGCGCACAGGCAAGCCCCTCGAAGACAGCACCCGCGCCTCGATTGATATTATCCAGTTCACGGAACGCTTCCTGGCCTCGGTACTGGGAGCCTCTTCGGCCCGCATCGTCGTCAATTCAGCTCTCCAGGGGCGCGGCATCGGTATATCGGATGTCATTTCCATTGTGGATGAAGCCTCCCAGGTACTCGAATTCAACCGCGCCCTGTTGCAGGCGACCATCGAGAACATCAATCAGGGCATCAGCGTGGTGGATCAGAACCTGCGCCTGGTGGTGTGGAACCAGCGCTATCTGGAGCTTTTCCGCTTCCCTGACCACCTGATACGGGTGGGCGCCCCTATCGACCGCATCTTCCGTTACAACGCCCACAATGGCGAATATGGCCCCGGCGACCCGGAAGAACACCTAAAACTGCTGCTGGACAACATCCGCGAAGGGCAACCGCATCGCTATGTGCGTTATCGCCAGGATGGCAGCGTTCTGGAAGTACAGGGCAACCCCATGCCGGGCGGTGGCTTTGTGTATACCTATCAGGATATCACCCAGCAAAAACGTATCGAAGAAGCCCTGATCCGCTCGGAAAACAATATCCGTATCTACACCGATAATGTGCCGGCCCTGATTGCCTACTTTGATAAGGAATGCCGTTATCTGTTTACCAACCGCGCCTACGAACAGGCCTTCGGGATTGACCGCAACGCCGTGATCGGAAAGCGCAATGACGAAGTACTCAGTCGCGAACAAGCCGAAGAGCGAGCGCCCTGGGTGGCACGCGCCCTGAACGGCGAGCGGGTCAGCTTTGAAGTGTCGCTGATGTTCAACGACAGCATGCACTACATGCTGGTCACCTATACACCGCACTTCGGCGATAGCCAATCAATACTCGGCTTCTTTGCCCTTTATCAGGACATTACCGAACGGCGCCAGGCAGAAATCGCCCTCAAGGAAACCAACGAGACCCTGGAAGAACGCGTGCGGGAACGCACCCAGGCGCTTTCCGAAGCCAACGCCGCCCTGCGTCAGGAAAACCAGGTGCGCGCCGAAGCGGAACTGGCCCTGCGCCAGGCCAAACAGCTGGCAGAGGATGCCAATGCATCCAAGACCCGCTTTCTGGCCGCCGCCAGTCATGACCTGCTCCAACCGCTCAATGCTGCCCGCCTGTTTACCTCAGCACTGATCCAGGGGCAGCATGACAACAATACCCAGCGCACCATCCATCACATCGACAACTCTCTGCAGGCCGCCGAAGAGCTGCTCAGCACCCTGCTGGATATCTCCAAACTCGAGGCAGGCGCCCTGACCCCGAGGCGTAGCCACTTCGCACTGGCGGATATCTTCCAGCCGCTGCGCGCCGAATTCGATGTCATGGCGGAAGATCGCGGCCTGGATCTGAATGTCGTGTCCACCCGCCAATGGGTCGACTCCGACCCCCAGATGCTGCGCCGCATAGTGCAGAATTTCCTCTCTAATGCGCTGCGCTATACGCAGGAAGGCCGGGTGCTTCTAGGCTGCCGCCGTCATGGGGACCGACTGAGCATCGAAGTGTGGGACAGCGGTCCGGGCATTCCTGAGTCCAAGCTATCCGAGATATTCCAGGAGTTCCGCCGACTTGATCAGGCCTCACGGCATAAGGAAAGCGAAAAGGGCCTGGGGTTGGGGCTGTCAATTGCTGATCGCATGTGCCGCGTGCTCGACCACCCCATCAAGGTACGCTCCCGGGTTGGCCTGGGCACCGTCTTTGCGATCAGCGTGCCAGTGGTAGCCGCGCGGGAACAGAGCAGCATCGAAGAACCCGGCCGACGGCGTGCCAGCAACAAACTCTCGGGCACCCGCATTGTCTGCATCGACAATGAATCCCTGATTCTCGAAGGCATGAGCGCCATGTTGAGCGGCTGGGGGTGTGAAGTTTTTACCGCCACCAGTATTGGCGGTGCCAAGTCCGTTCTGCGTAATCTGGACGGCGACCCGGATGCGATTCTGGCCGATTACCATCTGGACAATGAAGTGACCGGCATGATGGCGCTTGAGGCCCTGAGCGAACGGCTGGCAGGCGCCGTGCCCGGCATTGTGATTACCGCCGACCGCACCGAAGCCGTTGCTGAAGAAGTCAAGCGTGCCGGCTACCAGCTACTGCTCAAACCGGTACGCCCCGCCGCCCTGCGCGCCCTGCTTACCCGCACGTTACAAGCCAGCCGAGCGGGGGAAGCGTGAA
>NZ_VMQS01000105.1 GCF_007625055.1 Halomonas sp. | reverse complement strand
ACTCACTTCTCAACAAACGCCCGTTCAATGACGTAGTCACCGGGTTCACCCATACGTGGTGAGATATTCAGGCCAAGCTCGTCCAGCAGGGCACTGGTGTCATCCAGCATGGCGGGGCTGCCACAGATCATGGCGCGATCCTGGCGTGGGTCGATGGCCGGCAGGCCAGTGTCGTCAAACAGTTTACCGGTGCGGATATGGTCGGTCAGGCGCCCCATGGTGTGGAACGCTTCACGGGTGACCGTTGGGTAATACACCAGTTTTTCAGCAATGTCTTCGCCCAGATATTCGTGGGCAGGCATGTCCTGGGTGATAAAGTCCGCATAGGCAAGCTCAGAGGTTTCCCGCACGCCGTGTACCAGTACGACCTTTTCAAAGCGCTCATAGACTTCCGGGTCAAGAATCAGACTCATGAACGGCGCCAGGCCAGTACCGGTTGAGAGCAGGTAAAGGTTACGGCCTGGCAGAAGGTCATCGGTGACCAGGGTGCCAGTCGGCTTTCGGCTGACCATGATCTTGTCGCCCACTTCCAGATGCTGCAGGCGCGAGGTCAGCGGGCCATCCGGTACCTTGATGCTGAAAAATTCCAGGTGGTCTTCATAGTTGGGGCTGGCAATCGAGTAGGCGCGCATCAGGGGTTTGCCGTCCACTTCCAGACCAATCATCACAAACTGGCCATTCTTGAAGCGCAGACTGCGCTCCCTTGTGGTACGAAAGCTGAACAAGGTGTCGTTCCAATGGTGAACGCTGAGAACTTCTTCGTGGGCAAACTTGCTCATGGTGTCTCCGGTAAGGCGTTAAAAAAAGCTTTTTTATTCAAAAAATGAATAAAAGATTTGTTTACGGTTGCATCCTATTCTAAAAAAATGCCTTATATCTGTTAAGCCAATAATATTGATAACGCTTATCCAGCATCTAGATATAGGTCAATGTTTATGCATTTCACATTGCGTCAGTTAGAGGTCTTTGTCGCCGTGGCCCAGCACGAAAGTGTCTCGCATGCTGCCCGTGTGCTGGCCATGTCGCAATCGGCGACCAGCACCGCGCTGGCCGAGCTGGAGCGCCAGTTTGATTGCCAGTTGCTGGATCGACAGGGTAAGCGTCTGAAACTCAATGCGCTGGGGTTTCAGCTGTTGCCCAAAGCGGTGGCGCTGCTTGATCGCGGTGAAGAAATTGAAGGCTTGCTGCGCGGCCAGCAAGGCGTCGGCACCCTGCATGTAGGGGCGACACTGACGATCGGCAATTATCTGGCAACGCTGTTGATCAGTGATTTCATGCAACGCTTCCCCGGCAGCCGGGCACGCTTGGCGGTGCGCAATACCCGGCACATCATCGAAGGGGTGCGCCAGCATACCCTCGATATCGGCCTGATAGAGGGACATTGCGATGATGAAAGCATTATCAGCCAGCCCTGGGTGAACGATGAGCTGTGCGTGTTCTGCTCACCACGCCATCCTCTGGCGGGGCGTGAGCGGCTGGAACTGGATGAACTGCTGCGCGAGGACTGGATCATGCGTGAAGAAGGTTCAGGAACGCGGCTGACGCTTGAGCAGGCCGCTCGCCATCGTCGGAGCCGTTTCAACACCCTGCTGGAGCTGGAGCATACGGAAGGTATCAAGCGGGCAGTTGAATCGGGGTTGGGCATTGGTTGTGTCTCCCGGCTGGCGCTGCGCGATGCGTTTCGTCGCGGCAGCCTGGTGCCCTTGCCGACGCCGGAGCTGGATCTTAAGCGTCAGTTCACATTTATCTGGCACCGGCACAAGTACCTGACCCCCGGTGTACGCGAATTTCTACGCGTTTGCCGGGAGATGACGGCTGATGCTCAGCGCAGCGATGAGATTGAGTTACCGCCGGTTCTGTAAAAACAGCATTGATGACAGTGTTAACGTAAATCGCTGACGGCGTTTTGGATATCGGCCAGCGACGCCTTGCTGAGGTCTTTTGCAAGCGTATGAATGACCAGTTTATGCGTGGTGTTATCTAACTTTTCCCGTAGCAAACCAAGGAACTTGGGTGGCGCGACCATAATCAGTTTTGCCATGCTGTTATCAACGCGGGCACTGTACAGGCGCTGGGCAACTTTCTTGGCGAACAGTTCATTCTCATGCTGCGAGGCTGCCCCGTCTTCATCAGATGAGCGTACCGACGTTGAGACTGACTCGTGAACATCGGCACCGCGGCGGTCGGTGACCAGATCCCCTTCATGTAGCCTGCCCTCTGCATGCACCAGGCTGTCGTGCTCAGTGAGATCCAGCGCATCACGGGTAAAAATACGTGCGCGGGCGGCATCAGCTACCACGATATAGGTGGTCATCGTTGTGTGTCCTCCTTGTCATTGGTTGCTCTTTTACCATGGCAAGCGTTCGCCGTTTGGTCAAACTCGAATTAGGGGTAAACTACGGTTGCAGAGGCGCGTGCACTGCGTGCAATACGAATTTATGGATGAATGATGAGCTTTCCTGAACCTAGTCCAAGCACTTTCATTTCGGCCGGTCATTGGCGCAACCGTTATCTGCTGATGCGCCACGGCCATAGCCAGGCCAATCAGGCCGGCATCATCATCAGCTCACCTGAGAAAGGGCTGGCAGGCTATGGTTTATCTCCCTACGGCGAGGAGCAGCTGGCCGGGGTGGTGAGCAAGTGGGTGTGGCCGATACCCACACGTATTGTGCATTCGGACTTTTTACGTACTACCCAGACAGCCGCCCGCGTGGCCGCGCACTTTGGCTTGCCTATGATCGCCGAGCAGGGCCTGCGTGAGCGGTTTTTTGGTGCATTTGATGCCCAGCCAGATACGGGCTACCCAGAAGTCTGGGCGCAGGATATAGCGTCTGCTGATCACTGCTGGCAAGGCGTTGAAGCGGTCAGTCAGGTCGCCGCGCGGATGCACGCGGTGATAGACGGCTGGGAAGCACGCACGGAGGATGAAACCATCCTGCTGGTCAGCCACGGCGACCCGCTGCAAATCCTGCTGACAGCACTCGCTCGACAGCCGCTCACCCGACATCGCGACCA
>NZ_VMQS01000104.1 GCF_007625055.1 Halomonas sp. | reverse complement strand
TGGTGAATGGTGAATGGTGAATGGTGAATGGTGAATGGTGAATGGTGAATGGTGAGTGGTGAATTCAATGTTTGAAAATTCAACTGGAGAATTATGTTTATCTGGCTGCTGGTGCTGATGGTCGGGCTGTGCGTGGGGAGCTTTCTGAATGTGGTGATTACCCGCCTGCCGGTAATGCTGATGCAGGCGTGGCGCAATGAGGCGCTGGCAGCGCTTGAGCAGCCTGAAGAGGTACAGGAGCGCTTCAATCTTGTCTGGCCGGGTTCGCTATGCCCCGCCTGTCGCACGCCGATCAGATGGCACGATAACCTGCCGCTGATTGGCTGGTTGAAACGCCGTGGGCGCTGTGCAACCTGCCATGGGCGCATCAGCCCTCAGTATCCACTGGTTGAGCTGGCCGGCGGTATCATTGCGCTGGTAGTGGTCGCCCTGTTCGGGCTTACCTGGCAGGCACTGTTCATTGCCGCTGCCTGCTATACCCTGCTGGCCATGGCGGTCATCGACCTGCGCACCCAGCTGTTACCGGACATCCTGACGCTGCCGCTTCTATGGGCCGGCCTGCTTTATCAATTGCTGTTCCAGCCGATAATGCTGCCTGCTGCAGTGATCGGCGCCATGACAGGCTACCTGGTGCTTTGGAGCGTTTACTGGCTATTCAAACTGGTCACGGGTAAGGATGGCATGGGCTATGGTGACTTCAAACTGCTCGCCGCCCTGGGGGCCTGGGTTGGTTGGCAAACCCTGCCGCTGGTGTTGATCATTGCGGCTGGCCTGGGCGCGCTTTTTGGTATTGCCTGGCAGCTGGTGCGAAAAGACCAGCGCGGCATGCCCATGCCTTTTGGGCCTTTTCTGGCCCTTGGCGGCTGGGTCGCCCTGCTGATGGGTGATTCCCTGATAGCGCTGTATCTGACCGCTACAGGCGTTTAAAGGAGATGGCTCAATGATAGTTGGCTTGACCGGCGGGATCGGTTCAGGAAAATCCACCGTTGCCCGCGCCTTTGGTGAACGCGGCATCCCCTGGGTAGATGCTGATGACGTGGCGCGGGAGATCGTTGCCCCGGGGGAACCTGCGCTGGCGGCCATTCGCGAGCGCCATGGTGAGGCTGTCATCCACCCGGATGGCAGCCTGAACCGGGCCGCCCTGCGCGAGATTATCTTCAACCACCCACACGAACGCGCCTGGCTGGAAGGCGTGACGCACCCCAGAGTGCGTGAACGCTTGCTTGAACATCTACAGCGGCTGTTACAGCAGGGCGCACCTTATGTGCTGCTGGTCTCACCGCTGCTGTTCGAATCCGGCCAGCAGGCGCTGGTAGATATTACGGTGGTGGTGGATATCCCCGAGTCATTGCAATTAAGCCGCACCCTGGCCCGGGATGGGGTGAGTGAACAGCAGGTGCATGCTATTCTTGAAGCCCAGATGCCGCGTAGAGAACGCCTGGCGCGGGCAGATGAAGTCATTGACAACCAGCATGACCCGGCGACCCTGCGCGAACAGGTCAGGGCACTGGATGCCAAATGGCGCCAGGCGGCGACACCGACTGACACTTGACACTTATCAAACCGAGCCCTGTATGCATAAAGCTGCCAATGATGCCCCCCTTGAAGTCGCTTGCCCACACTGTGCGCGCAAGGTCGCCTGGTCGACTGACAATATCTATCGCCCCTTCTGCAGCAAGCGCTGCCAGTTGATTGACCTGGGTGCCTGGGCGGATGAGTCCCACCGTATTGTCGGCGAGTCCGCCATGGATGAGGCCGACCTGGACACTCTCCTGCAACAGGCAGATCGTGATACACCTCTCAACTGAAGAAAACGCCCAATGGCGATACACGACACCTCCTTTGCACGGACCCCGCTTGATTATCAGCTTCGCCATGCCCTGGACCAGGCCTTCGATCAACTGATTGAGGCACTTGAACAGCTAGTGACTCGTTTTCAACAGGGCCCTCAGGCAATCTGGCGATTTGATGGCCCTGCTGGCGATGGTGCCTCCGGCAACCGGATCGATAACGTCAGCTGGCTGCGCCAGGCCTTGCTGGATATGTGGCATGCGCACGGCCAGGACGGGCGCGAAACGCGTAATTATATCGGCCTGATTGCCGCTGACGATGCCCTGCTGGCGGCCGTGGATGAAGCCAATCTGGCCAAAGCCGAAATGGCTGCCTGTCTACAGCGCATCAAGGAGCAGTCAACCGGCATGCTCAGTGATGCCAAAGCGCAACTGCCCAGACGTCACCCGGATGTGGAACAGGTGCTGGAAAAGACCGGCCTGGCCCGGCTGCACCTGAAACAGTGCTGGCGAAAACTGCCGGTTGCCGAGGCCCCTGTATCGCGGGTGCGCTTTGCCTGGTACAGCAGCGGGCGCTCCATCAAGAAATTGAGCGTGCGTGACGCCGAGCAGAAGCTGTTGGCACTGGATAGTGAGGCGGCCCACATTCGCATTCAGCTGCGTAAACTGGCGGGCATTCCCAGCGGCGAGATACTTGCCCAGGTACAGGCGCAGGCACCTTTGATGCGTGCCAACCTGTTTTTTACCGAGCCTCTGGAGGATGGCCATACGCGCCGGGCACTGAACGCTGCCATGCCAATATTTGTGCCCAGCCATGATGGCCGCCTGCCACATACCAATCAGCCACCGCCAACACCGCCAGACGCCCGAACGCGGGCACGTCGCCGGGATGAAAAACTGGAAAGTGATGTATTTCTGCCCAGCCTGAGAGTTTTCCGCTATCGCTAGGGCCTGTTGACGTTTCATCGCGAACCGCGTTGCTGCGCCAAAGAGCGTCAGGCAAGGCGCGACACGACGGCAATGGTGGTGCCCTTACCGAGTGGCGCAACGCCGCATGGCGTTCTTTGGCGCGCAACCCGAAGGGACAGGGCCCTTTTGGCACAGCCCTGCGTTGTTCGTCGCTGATTGGGAGCCACCCAACCACGCTCCTCACGCCTTGCTCTGCACCAAAAGGACCTATGTCGCGGCCGTGATGAAACGTCAACAGGCCCTAGAGTCTGTTGACCGACAATGGCGCTTTTGCCACCCCGGGCGGTTGTTCCAAAGGCCATT
>NZ_VMQS01000047.1:4003-19145 GCF_007625055.1 Halomonas sp. | reverse complement strand
GCAACCTTGACGCTCCAGGCAAACAGTAATGCAACCACAATGCCGGTAGCTGACCAGCCCCCCGGAATCAGGTACGCCACAAGGGCAGCAGGTGCCAGCATGACCAGAAAGACAACAAAGGATAGCAGATAGATAATCAGCGTCAGCCAGGCTGCATTGACCATTAATGGTTTGAGATTCTGGCCATACAATATCAGTGCATCCCGTGAGCTCGCCCAGGTATTAGTCGAGCCTGTACGCATACAGTAAGCCAGGATGACTTCATCGATAAAGCCCACCGCAATGCGCAAAAAGGCCTGGATGATTCTCAGCAACTGCTGGGCACCGGGAATCGGCAGCAGGCGGAAGACGGTGCGTACCAGGCCTACCAGGCTGCGCAAGACGCCCTTGATCAACTGGTCGATCATGAAAAGAATGCTTGCCTGACCGAACCGCTCCTTAACAACACGGCTAGCGTGTTGGATCTGGCCACGACCTTCAGGCAATGACTGTTTGTCGAGAAGCTCTACCAGAACAGCGATATGCCCGGCTTTGACCACATATAGCAGGTACTCACGCAGCACGTACATCACCGCGCCAACGATGCCAAAACCAATGACACCGCCCCAGAAAGTAGAAATGGCACGGAAGTCTTCATCCCCGAAGCCGCCAATTCCCCAACCAACTCCAGCGCCGACACCGCTCATCAGCACATAGCCCAGGGCAATACCAAAGTAAACCGCCAGGCGAAATACGATAAAAGGCAGTGTCTTGAACATCAGACCGATTGCATGACCCAGCCGAAAATCCCACATATCCATCCCCCTAACCGCCATTTGCAAGCAGTTTTTTTATTTCCAGGATCACCAGTGTCAGTTCCAGGCAAACTCACGCCTTAGCGATCTCTCAATGGTGCGCGTCACGGGCAACTCGAATGTCACGTCAACACCCGTTCTCTCTCCCTCAATCACCAGATTGGCCCTGTCATTGGTAATTTCGTAATCCGTGCTGCTTCCATCTGCCTTAGCATCCAGCAGCGACCCTTCTTGCATGAAGCAGTAGAGCTCTAACGGTTGATCATCAGGGCGCTCTCGCCGTTCATCGCGACAGTTCACGATATGCCCCGCCACCTCAATATCCATACCCCAGGCGGGAATATCCGAAAAATCAAGATTATCCACGACGCTTTGCTGGCTACCTTCTACAACCTGTAGCGTCAGGTCCATCTCGAGAATTCCGGTTTCGGCGCCTTCTTCAGGCACCTCAGGGGCATAAACCGGCACTCTTAGCCAGCCTTCCTCGGAGTTGACCACCATTTGATGACGTAGCAGGTACCCACTTTCTGCGGGGTCAAACCCATGGCTTTCTACCAGCTGGGAATCTGACCGCAGAAGGCTCTTGCCCTGATCATCCTCAAGCCGGGTAACCCGTGAGGAATCACCCAACCCGGCGATAGACGGCATGCTGATATAGAGATCAATAATCGTTTCCGGCACTGCCTCGCGCTGATCCTGATCGGCAGATAACGTCCTGACCCTTTCGATCTCAACCTCCACATCGGCTGCCTGGGCAAAACTCATGGATGTCGCCATCCCAAGGGCAATCGCCAGCAAACTTCGCTTTGGAGTCAGCATATATCCTCCCTTTCAAAACGAGTGTTTTGTTCAACCAGGCTTTTTATCCAATCAGAGCCTTGTGACATACTCACGTCGACATAATGGGCACAAGCCCAAGCAAGCGCCCCCTACGTTTGAACAGGATCAGCGAAAAAATCCAAAAATCGTCAATGAGGTTCCCGGGGTATAAGGCGTTCGCTCATCAACACCTTGGGAGGCATACCGGGGTTCACATCCACCGCTGTCAGCCTGCGCCAGTAGGCCCGGGTTTCATGATCCATCAGCTGATCATGAAACACGACCAGATCGATAGCCGCCTCCTGACCAATGCCTTTCTCCAACGTTATTTCAATAAAGGATTGGCCTGCGGATGCGCTCTCCGGCCATTCAATATCACGCCACGCTGAAGCGCTTGAAGGATCGCCCTGATAAGCGCCTCCAGGCGCCAGGCTACGCTCGATAAGCTGCAGCGCCATGGGGGAAGACCCTATCAGGGTATCCACGGTGTTTGCTTCCGGCCAAGATATCAGCCGATGATTCAGGCCTTCAGCAGTTTGGCATTTTTCCCCCAGGCAGTTGACTCCATGCGACTCAGGCAACGCACGCCAGCCCGCATAAAGAATATCTGCCGCCTGCCCCATGATAGGACGCGTTATCAAACGCCATACTTTGTCAGCTCCCTCGCCAAAATCTGCCTTGGGTGCAACCTGCGCCTCACCATGAATGTCACTGAGCGCTTGGTGACGGGCCGGGCCAAGGTTAAAGCGGGCCACTTCCACCAGATCAAGCACCTGCTGAGGCCCTGACGGTGGATCAAGGCGTGCCTTGGCATAGCGCCAGCGGTAGCGCACATGGGGTAGATCCGCATCAGCCTGGGCAAGCAGATAGGCTTTGCCTAGCGGGCCAACCTCCGCATCCGGGTGAAATACCGAGGTTTCCTGCGTGCCTGAATGATCGGTAAGGGTTGCACGGATATCGGCCTGAAGACTTTCGCTGTCGCTCCAGTGCCAGTGCGCTCTGGGCATGAATACCTGAGCAATATCTTCAAGGGTTGAGGCCTGATCCAGCTCAGCAGCCTCCACCAGCACGGGTAAGCGAGGCGTATCCTGAGCCGCAAAAGCCGTCGATGACGTTATCAACGACGCAACCAAAATAAGACCAGGCCCTTTTTTAAAGGGAATGTACAGGAGCGTTGACGCCCCTTTCAGCCTGTTTGATATTGACATCCTGCCCCCCTCTGTAACCTGTTCATGATTGAGCATAATCACTATTCAGGTGCCTCAACCTATCCAAACAGACAGGTGCAATGGCCTTTTCAACGGGGGGTAATGGTGAATGTTTCGCTCCTGAATAGCTGGCCAAGTGAGTGCACTTACTCATTGAGTGCCAGTGCTTCAAGGCGCCCGTTGAGCGAGACGCTGTCCTCGCCACTGGTTTCGAACCGGATATCTGCGTCAAACGCCCCCTCGCGTTCCGTGAGTGTTAGTGTTCCATCAAGCTGCTCAATTGTGTGCTGAGACAGGATGACTCTCAGCGCATCATCATTGGCACGATCTGACAACGTATACTCCCCTGTCGTGATACCGCTCGGTAACATCAAGGAAATCCGATTCCCTATCGATAGAATGGCACCCGTATTGGTGGTATTGATGGCAACACGCCCTAGGTGCGTTTCGCTGTCGCCATTGACCGTTAATTCATACTGAGCCTGTGGCTGAGGCGTGAAAGCCAACCTAGAGACGGCACCCTCTACCGCCACACGTGCAGCATCGTCCCGGTTACCGTCCGCTGCATCAAAACGCCATGCTGCAGTGACACTTTCTCCAAGCTCGACCAGATGCAGCTCGCCTTCAATCTGGCGCGCAAATGTCCATGCATGACCATCACCGCGTAGGTGAGCTTGGACCTGATCGTCATTGGCTGATGAAAAACTCGACATTTCGTAACGTTCGCCCGCCCTCGCATCACCGGGCAGGGTTAGCGTGACCCAGGCTCTCGCCACATTGTCAGGTTCATCTTGATGGGTAGCATCCGTATAAATCGTCAATGAATAGGGGCCATCCGCATTGCTACCTGCGCGAGCCGAACCGCCACCCCGCCCTGGTCGAAACACATCCACACTAACACCGCCATAGCGCGGGTCGTCTGCCGTGGTGTATTCGCCAGTTGACGTCACAGTACCGCTGATTGTCAGTAGCGATGCGCCTTCATCCAGGCTATCGAGCCTCTCTTGCATCTCACTATCTGGTGAGGCACTGCCTTGGGAGGCTACTACGCTGCTATTGGTTTGTTCGTCGGCGTTATCCGTTGCGTTAATACCTGCGTTGTCACCACTGTCACCACATCCAGCGAGTGCAAGCGCCACAGCGGGCAAGACAACCGTTAGTTTCCACCCATCCATCTCAATACCCTCACTTTTGTTCTCACTCACGGTGCTTGAGTGGACTATGTAGTGGCTTGAAAGCCTTGCAACATGTCCATCTCGCGCCACTGATCACTGCGCCATAAAACTGAGTTCATAGCGTACATCCAGCTCACGGCCTTCATCGTTGGTAAACACATTGAAGGCCTTGTAGTCATCAAAGAAGGTGCCGGTGATAAATGCCCACTGGCCGGGCCTGGGGTGAAGGATAGGGTCGGCATCCACGTCATCGAAAAAATCTTCGCCGAATAACGTGATCAGCAAATCGCGAAAGTCTTCAGCAGTGTTTTCATCCAGCACAAAATCTGGTGAAACCAGCGCATTGATCATGGGCAACGGCATGTTAGTGCTGGGGCGGGTAATACGTACTAGGTGATCATCCTGATGATAGAAGACCTGGCCACTGTCTCTATCTAATAAGTCACGCTGGGATTGCTCTGCAAATACCTGATAATCGTAGCGATAAATATCGTGCTGAATCATATCGCTGTTCTCAGACAGCATCAGTGGCTCAGCGGCAAAATCGATACCGTCCAAAAAAAGCGCTCTGAGCTCTTGAAGGGTGGCAGCATCCACCGCCGGTGCGGCGGCATCCACCAAGTCATCGGATCCCCAGTTGATGGGGTTCATCTGGCTATCGTGCTCTAGCGCCAGCAGGTCCAACTCAATACGTACATCACCGCCGACACCTTCGCTACCCGGTACCGGTTCGAGGTGGCCATTGATTTCAAGATACCCCGATAATTCATGCTCTCTGGCTTGCTTGAAGGTCACACTGCCTTGCTCAGTGATGACCTCCGCCAGTGGAACGAACTCACCTTCAACACGCTCCCCGAGCATCGCCACCAACATGAACGTATCGCCATCAATGACCTCCGTTTCTGCCCCCACCACATCAGCCGCCCCCTCCAGCAACCGAGTATTTTCGTGGGGCGCCAATATCAGACACACATAGCGAAGGTCGTCGCCTTCACCCCTCAGCAGTAGCTCACTGGCCACCACCAGCCCACGGGCGTCGCTGTGGTTGAAGTAGCCTTGCCCCATAAGGTCGCCACTGTCGGCCCCCTCCCAACGCCCGGTTACTGTCGGCGCCATGTCGGGGTCACCACTATCCAAAGCAGCCTGTAAGCCACTTAACAAATCAGCGTCGGATAGGCTGGCCGAGGGCATGCTGCACAGCGTCGGGTCGACCATTTCAAACAGCAGACCAGGCGGCATGCTGTCAGGTACCGATGTGTCGGCGCTGGCAAACGCTACGGTTAGTAGACTGCCAAGCAGGAATCCTGCGGTGCTGGAAAGCATTGCTGAGTGTTGCCGAATGTGTGTATGTGCTTGTTGGTGCATTCTGCTAGGCCCTTTTTTATAGAGAATGTTCAGGAGCGTTGACGCCCCTTTCAGCCTGTTTGATATTGACATCCTGCCCCCCTCTGTAACCTGTTCATGATTGAGCATAATCACTATTCAGGTGCCTCAACCTATCCAAACAGACAGGTGCAATGGCCTTTTCAACGGGGGGTAATGGTGAATGTTTCGCTCAGGGAAATACCTGAATACTCCATTTCAACCTTGTCAGCGGGTGCGCCCTGAAAACGATACAACAAGGTCACAACGCGCTTTTCATCATTGGCGGGCAACCAGAAGGGTTCTTCCAGCGCCAAAGGGCCACGCAGATAGGTGCCCAGCCATTCGCCATCCGGTGATAAGGGCTTCAGACGCTCGCTCAGGTTCATCATTCCGCCTACCTCGCTGAGGTTGCGCAACGAGACCTCAAGACGCAATAACGCCCCCTCATCGTCACTTAACTGATCGGCAAAACCGTCTACCCATTCAGCCTCATGCAGGGCCAGAGGAACCGGAGAATCTTCAATGACCTGACGCTCATTCAATGATGGCAGTGGCTCTCCCTGCTCAACTGGAAAACGCAGGGTGGGACGGATATCCATGGATATATCCTTGCCGCCAAATTGCGGCATATAGGCCACCAACTCGAGCGTCTGGCTATCCTCAGGGACGGCAAACACCGCCTGACCACCAGCCCAGGTGGCTGGCAGAAAGGCCGGATCATCCGCCAGGCTACTCAACTCGGCGTGCCGGGGATAGGCATGACGACCGTCGGCCACAACCTGAATCAGGCCCGGCGCTTCCATATATTCCATGACCCTGGAGAGTGATACTTTTTGTGAGATATCCGACTCCACATCCAGCGCACGGGCATCGACGTCGGTTTGCCAGCGGCTTTGGCCACGCAGATCAGCGACCAGCCACTGCATGCCGGGGGGCGCTGATTGCCCCTGCCACTGCTCAAGGCGTTGCACCCTGTCCAGTGTCATGGCAAAAAGGTCATGCCCTTGAACGTTATCATCTTCCACCCTGGAGGCTTGCCGCGCGTCACTATTCTCCAGGAGCGTCACCCGGATCGGTGCATACTGGTCATGGTAGTAATGCAGGGACAGCTTGTTCAGCGGCTGATCTGGCACGGCGTAGCTGACCTTGCCTTGCCGATAGGCACCCGTGCGCGGGAGAATGAACTCATCCGCCAGATGCCCACTCGGCTCAGGGTTCTCCCACACCTCAGGGCGCACCACAAGCTGGTCATCTACCAGCAGGTAAAGCTGGCGTTCAAGAGAAGCCACAAGGAGAGCTTCCTGATAGCCCAGCGCAAAGACCAGATCGCCTGGCATCCAGTTCTCGAAACGTACGTCAAGGGTCAGCCAGCGACGCCCAGGAGGCGCGGGCTTGCCGGCCAAGGTTGTGCTGAATTCGGCTTCCGTGACACTCAGGGTAAAGGTACGATTACAGCTCGAACCGGGCAGGCGAGACGCCAATTCATCCTGACAATCAGAAGCATGTGCGGATGTATTCAGTGCCAGAGTCACCAACAGCAGCCACAGGGCCGCCCAGTAACAACCTGTTATTCGCTTGACAGCCCGCCTGATAGGGATCCTCATCATCATCTTCCTCGCTTGGCCCGTATTGCCTGCCCGTCATGTCTGCCGCTTCAATCGCAACGTCCCCAGTTATCAACAATATAGGCACTACCCGCACCGGCTACATCACCGGCGGCCTTACCAATACCCGCCGAGTTAAGACGGTCAAAGGTGCCGCCTTTTATTAACTCACGACCAATAATGATATTGATATCATGCGCCTCAGCCAGGCCATTGAATCCATGGCTGACCGCACGAGTAATCAACTCCTGGGCCGCTGCGTCCTGGGTACAGCACAGGGGATCGCTGCTGGTAAACAGACAGTCCCAGATTGACTGCACCATTCCCACGGCCGACATGGCGTTATCACCGGCCTCCATCAGCAACAGAATGCCTTCCACAAACTGGCCGCGCCGATCAGGGCCATATCCCAACATATCGCCACTTTTCGGGTTCAACTGCCACCACACAAAGGGATCCGCAGGTGAAGACGGCATGACCACTCGCTCCCCCTGTGCCAGGCGATTACGTAGATGCGCGTGGATATCGGCATTCCAGTAAGGATCAAGGCCGTCAAGTTGACTCACCGAATCAATCACCTGCCATTCATGGTTGTCTTTGAGGCCCTCCAGAAATGCCGCCGCGGTATTGCCCATGGCACGCCCAGGTTCCACTGCAATGCGGGTTTCCAGCAGGGTATCGAGCAGCCCCTGAGCCATGCGCACCTGTTGGGCAGGCTGATCACCCGAGGCAACCAGCACCCGGTTTTCAAGAATATCGAAGCCTTCACGACGCTGGTAATCGCCATCGGCATATTCCAGCAGGGTGACATAACCCAGCAGGTTGAGCTGGCCCAGAGCAATATGTTCCCGCTCGGGACTGTTGGCCAGGCGCATGGTAGCCAGCTGATCCAGCGCGGGGCGACGTGTCGAACGGGCTTCCAGTGCCTTGCCGATAAAACTGGTATCCGCCTGAGCGCCCAGATGCACGCCTGCAAGCGTCGCCTGACGATTCGCCATCAGGCTTTCGTAATGCCAGGCCGCCAGCTGCGCCGGGGGTATCCAGTAGGCCTGGGGCAACAACTCCAGGGTGCTGAGCATTTCAATGGCACGCTGCTGACGCTGGTCTTCATCAGGAGTGAAAGACTCAATATCTGCTTCACGCCGTGCCGGGCCAAGCAGATCCATGATGGGTCGCTCGATTTGCCGGGCTGATTGACCTGGGATGTCCAGCTGCAGGCGCACATTGACGGCAGTCAGATGGGTTTCAGCCGGTTCCTGGTCAACGCCGCCTGACACCGAGATACCCTGCAAGGCACCGCTGGCATCCTGCGCGGCACCGGCAATGGAGGCATCAGTATTGGGATTGAACAGACTGCCGTCCGCGTGAATACCGTCCTGGCGTTCAATCTGCTCTCCGCGGCGCAGATAAGGCACCCATTTATCCTGGGTAAACAGTCGCTCGGGCAGACTTTCCACATCCATACTGCCGTCAATCAACGCCTGGGGAGATGGCAGCTCCAACGGGTAGAGTTCAAGCTGTAGTTGCTCTCCTGCCAGTGATGAGGCCGGCAATGTCAGTGAAAAAGCGGTATTTTCGGTCAGCTGCTGGCCATCAAACTGCTCGGCGATCACCTCTATGGTCAGCCAATGGCGGACCTCGTCTGGCAGCTCCTGCGCAAAATAATGACTGACCTGGGCGTCTGTCAGCCATCTTTCACCGCTGCGAGCATCCGGCAGCGCCGGGTCGTAGTCCACCCATTCCTCTGCCTGTCGCCGCTGGACCCACCAGTGGTTTTCAAGGGCTGGCGGGCTTGGCTGACGGGCCGCCAGGCTATCCGTCTCATCCAGCAGTGCCTGCATGCCTTGCACCAGACGATGATGGTCGTCTTCCAACTGCGCGCTGGCCTGCTCCGCCCGGGCCTGGGCAGTTTCAATATCCGCCAGTAACTCGCCATCGGCATAGCCCAGCTGCTCTCCCAGGCCGACCAGCTCAGCAGAGTCCGAGGTTGGCTGAAACGGCTCAATCGGCCGGGCAACCGGCATATCACTCCAGGCAGCCTCCAGCTCAGCCAGGGACTGTTGAGAAAGCGCGCTGCGTGCCAAACGGACCTGATGACCCGCGTTTTCCATCAGCGCTGCCAGCAGCAGGGCACGGTCAAGGCTGGAACCCATGCGATCCTGCATGACCCCATTGGCACCACGCAGTTCACCCGCATAGGGTAGCCATCGAGTCTGGTCACGAACCCATTCAAACAGTTTGTCAGGATCATCCCCCAGGGCCTGCTGGGCGGCATCTACTTCCAGCCGATGCCAGGGAAGGGCCTCATGCGCCGCCAACGTCGCCCTGTCCAGCGCGACTACCTTCTGGGGGTTGACCGCCTCATTGGCGCCAGCAGCATGGCACATGCTGGCTGACTCAGCGGCTGGCTGAGCCAACGCTACCCCGGCTAGGCAGCACCCGACCGTGACGCCAAACAAGGCTATACGCCGGGTTTTTCGCGCCACCCAAACGCCTTCTTTGCTAGCGCTCATCCCCCACCTCCACATCAATCTGTTGATTGGGTGCCACCTGAATGTCCTGGCGCTGCTCGCCCGACTGGGTATCAACCACCAGTTCATAATCACCGGTTTCCAGCGCAACCGGCGGGTCATCAATCCGACCACGAGCAATGACGCCACCCTGAGAATCCAGCACCTGCCAGGTCGCTGCCAGTGCCTGACTTAACCCCTCAGCCAGCTCTTCAGAGCTCTGGCTGGAAAAATATTCACCGCCAGGGCTAAGCGCTGCCAGGTTTTCCAGCTCGGACTGCAATGCCAGTTCCTCAATATGGAAACCGACAATATTCAGGCGAATATCGACTCCCTCTTCGGCCAGCGTATCTACCGCTTGCTCCACGTCACCGTCACAGGTCTCTTCACCGTCAGTCAGTAGCACTACCATACGCGGCTGATCGTCATGATCGACGAGATCTTCCTTGACGGCGAGCAAGGAGGCTGCCAGCGGGGTTCGAGCCAGATTGATGGCTTCGATACCGTCAACAGCACGGTGAATCGCGCTGTGATCACGGGTAGGCGCTACCAGCAACTCGGTTTCGCAACTGTGAGGCTCGGTATGTCCATAGGCTCTTAGCGCCACGGGCACCCCATCGGGAAGCCGCTCATCAAGAATCTGGCGCAGCATGTCACGGGCAACATCAATGCGCCGCCCACCGTCCATGCTACGCAACATTGATCCCGAGGCATCCATGATTACCTGAACGACCCCGGCGGCCACCGCCGGTTGCTCCGGTTCAGCGCTGATAACCCTCAACTGGCCCGGCTCGGGTGGCGCCTGGTAGTCGCTGCCTGCCGCTATGGCAAAGCGCGCTGGTTGGCGAATCGCCCTGAGCGCTTTTTCGAAGGCACTGATGATATCGGTGCGCCGGACGGCATAGTCATAATGGCCATCCCCCGCCTGAGCCCAGCTGCGCATCAGCTGCTGATAGGAGCGCGTCTCGGCAATCTCCTTGGATTTGCCATGGGGCACCTGTATGGCAAAAATCCTCGGCTGATGGCGCTTGAACGTCTGCCAGACCGACAGTTCCCTTGAGACAAGCTCGCCGTCGGTAATCAGAACGATATTCGCTGACGCTTGCAGATCACTCATGGTGCGGCTGGCAAACCTAAGCGCTGACTCGGCATCAGAGCTTGTGAAGTTATCCATGGGCAATGTCAGGGCACGCCGCAGCTCGGTTGCATTTTCTGCCCAGTCGGCCAGCAGAAACGGGCCGTCCAGCGGCATGACATTGGCGACTTCCTGATGTTCATCAAGACGTTCGGCAAAGTTATCAATGGCATTGCGAATCGTGCTCTGGTGTTCATCCAGGCTGCCACTGAGATCCCATAAAAAAGCCACCGCGCGACGCGGGTCGCGGAGCTCAATGTGATAGTCACCCGGCGTGAGATCGTTCACAACGCCGTGGCGCCAGCCGTTTGCCTTGCGTGTCCACTCCAGCGGCCAGGACTCGCCATCAGAAGAATGAACACTGGCCTCCAGACGCCCATACTGGGATTCCCGCAACCTGACATTCAGACGGTTATGCCCCTCATCCACGCTGACCTGGTAGCGGCGCACCTCTGAAGGACTGTCGAGCCTGGCACTCACCGCTTGATCAAGTGATTTTAGCCGTTGATTGTTGCTGCTGGGCGTTTCCTCTTCTTCAACAACCGCAGAAGGAGCCGGATGCTGTGACTCGTAAGGGCCCTGCTGACTCTCCAGCCCCCAATAGCCAAGTATGGATTCACCGCTGCCAAGACCTTCCGCTTCAAAAGCACCCAGCGTTTGGGGAGCACGCCAGCGACGGGAAGCCGAATTGTCTGTCTGATCACCAGACGGCTCGATGATTTCCAGGCGCAGATAGCGTGCCCACACAGGCTCGTCAAAATGCCATTCAGCCAGGTGTTCCTGACTGCGTTCCAGTGTCCAGTCAGCCTGATGCTGCCAGGGCCCGAGGGGTGTCGCGAGACTTGTGTAAAGACGCACTTTTTCAACCGGCTGGCCCGACCAGTCCGGGTTGTCCTGCCAGCTGACCCTGGCCAGTTGCGCCGCCCGCTGATCAAGGAAGCCAAGTACCAGTTGGCTGGGTTCCTCATCGCGCCGCACGCCGCGCTGACGTATTCTCTGCTCAGGTATGAATCGACTCCGTGCGGCTCGGGTCATTTCCCGCAGGGCTGGCGCATCCGGCCAGGTATACACCCAGTGGCCACCCCGCTGGGCATCCAGCAGATTGGGTTGCCAATCGGCCAGGGCATCATCGGGCTCACCCAGTGCTTGCAAAAGGCCAATGCCAGAGGTGTCGTGATTGCCGACCTTGCCCCAGAACGACAGCGGACGCAGCCTTATGTACCTGGCTTTGAGCGGTGTTTCCAACGGGAAATACTGGTTGCCATCGGCAATGCTCAGATCCAGCGTGGCAACCGGTGTCAGGTCTTCCAGGGTAGAACCCGCCAGAACTTCCACTTCTCGCCAGCGATGCATGGGCGCGTGCCCTGAGCGCTGGTTGATCACCAGGGTGTGAAGCGTGGCGTCATCGTCACCCGCCAGTTTCAACGGCGGCAGTGGCTCACCTTCGTCTCCCTTCCAGCGCAGATAGCTTCCGGCCGAACTCATGCCGTCGTTAAGATAATGCAGCCCCTGGTTTTCCAGTTCGCGCTGCGTCAGGGCTTCCCCGCTGGAGGCTTCCACAAATTCAGCCCCCAACCCTGACCAGGCCAGATCAGGATAACCCTCTACATCGCTTGCAGGGTCATGAGTGTCCGCCTCACGCATAGAAGGGTTAACGGCTGCATCGCGGCGTATTTCAATCTCCGTGCTGGCGCTGACAGCCCCTGCGGCAACAAACAGGCTGAGCGGATTTTCATCATTCAGGCTGGCTGGCAGTTGCCAATGAAGTGTCAGTTGCTGCTGCTCGCCAGCCTCCAGGGTAATGTCTTCCGGCAAACCTGCCAGCTGCCAGCCAGACTGGCTGGCGTGCGCGACTAACGGCAAGGTCAATGGCTGATCAGAACGGTTGGCCAGGCTCAGCGCAGTGGTCATCTCCTGAGGTTTGTCCGCCCAGGCTGCCAGGGCATCAGGCTCAGCTGATACCTCTATCTCAAGGGTATCATGATCATTCACAGCAGCAGATTGCAGGTCTTGAAGCGCCGGGTCATCGATTTCCAGATGGATGGACCCGAGCCGGTTTTTCCAGCTACTCAGGTACCACTGCTGGTCTGCCGGCAAAACCACCTTTTCCACCAGAGCCTTTTCACGGTCGCTATCGACGGACTCCACGTCCAGGGTTTCACCGTCCTGATTGCTGATCTCCCAGAACGCTCGGCCCAGACGGTTATTGCCCAGCGCCGTAATGATAACCTCTCTGGGCTGATCGCTGATCGGCAGCTTGAACCATTGGCGATCAGCACCCAGTTCACTTTTAGGCATTCTGAGTATGCCATCGGCGGGAAGGGCCATGGCCATATGCCGATAAAGGCTGATGGGATGTTCGCTACTGGGACGTGGCGCCCAAGGCGAATCCAGCGAGGCCGTCACGCGATAATCCGCTGATGACTTGCGACTACCCAGTTCCAGCCAGTAATCACCGGCAGGCAAACGCTGGTTGAACACGATTTTTTCCCCGTCATCAAGCCTGCCCCTGCCAAGACTGGCCAGTGATTCCCCCTCCCAGTACAGCCTTGAGCCGAGATCACTGCCATCACTGTCGTCCAGGTGTTCAACCGTCAATCGCAGGCGGTTTTCTCCTGCCAGATGCCAGCGAATCCAGTTCTGGTGCTGTGTTGAACCTTCATGGGTTTCGCCCAGCGCCAGCGCGACAGCATCCCGGCGGGACTCTCCTTCTACGGGTGGCTCAGCAGAAAATGCGGGGGCTTGTGGCGGCTCCTGTTCGCCATCCTCTTGCGGGTCGGCAGCCTTCACCGATGCTTCACTGACAGTATCCATCGTCAGCCGATATTCACCCTCCTGGCCCGTTACTTCAATCTGGTATTCTCCTGCCGTCAGTGCCTGTGGTGAGGACTCTGCCACCGGCTGCTGAGCCGTCGCCTCAAGATCAATGGTCTGGAAGCCGTCTTCCTTTTCAGCCGAGCCTTCCGAGCTTTCTCCCGCATCATCTGACTGACCAAACGTCGCTACACCGGCTGAGGTTGCCTGTGTTTCCTGGTCGGCAGCCGGGCGCACCTGAACGCGGCTACTCCCCTCTCCCTCCAGTTCAAGGGTAAGGCGCCAGTGACTATCCGCCTCTTTGTCGTCCAGATACCAATTGAAATAGCTTTCACGGTCATTTCGCAGCTGCCCTACAAGACGTGCCCGCCCTTCGAGCTGCTGAGCGGTTTGTGGTGATGTATTGGTCTCGCGCTGAAGGTGCACCTGGCCAAAATCTGATGCTGCCATGAAATGGCTGAATGCAAGGCAGCCCACCCCGAAAAAAGACACTAAAAGCGCCCGCCTGCAAAGGCCGATCACGAATATCTTGAGAAATATGGTCAACATAAGCCATACCCGAGAGCCGTTTACTCTTGACGCTAGCATAGACGGAGACTTCTGCCCCTCTTCATTTGAACAGGGGCCAATACGGATGGCGTGCCAACCGCTGAGACACTTTGCTAGAGTGATAGAAAACAATAACCGGCGGCAGCATCGCAGAAAGACTGCGCCATTTGGCTTCAATCAGGGGAGAAGGGTTATGCACTTGCGCGTTTTACTACCCAGCCTATCGATAGGCATTCTGTTTGCTCCATTGCTGTGGGCTGATGACCACTCAGCTGAAGGTCACTTGCCAGCAGCGGCTGAAAGACCTTTATCTGCCCCTTCCGGCCCAGTGTTATTAACCATCACAGGGGCAATCCAGCATGCCAACGCCAAGGACAGCGCGCAGTTCGATGAACAGATGCTGGCAACCCTTGAGACCCACACATTGGCAACCACCACTTCGGTTACCGACGGGGTTAACCAGTTTGAAGGCTTTCTGATGCGAGACCTGCTTGATTGGGTAGGCGCCCAAGGTGATCAAGTGATTGCCACCGCACTCAATGACTATATCGTCGAAATCCCTCTGGAAGATTTCTATCAATACGACGTGCTGGCCGCCACCCATATGGATGGCGAAGCCCTGACTCCTCGAGACAAGGGGCCGTTATGGATTGTTTACCCCCGCGATGATCACAGGGAATTACAGGATATTCGCTATGATTACCGCTGGGTATGGCAACTCAACGGCCTAGAGGTCGAGTGATGTCACTGGCCCCCAAGGCTCGCATCTACTGGTTGCCGCTGGCAGCCATTGGCATGTTTTTTGTACTTCTGTTCTTTTCACTTCTCCGCCTGTCAGAAGTTGAAAAAGCCATGCGCAACAATGTGGATGAAAACATGCTATGGGTGATTACCCAGGCACAGGTGGCAAGCCATCGTTTCCAGGAAGCCATACACCGCCACGCCATGGAGGATCCTGCCGCACGACCCCAGCAACGCCTGGATGTGCTATTCAGCCGTTTGACACTAATGGATGATGGGCCTCAGCGCCGCTACATTCGTGCTTTGGGGCTTGAGACGCTGCTGGATGAAAGCCTCGAACACCTGACGCAACTGGATGCATCGCTGAATGAAGACCTGGACACGGCGGATGCGCTTGATCCGGTGATTCAGCCTTTGCTTGCCAAGCT